>NZ_JBTOOE010000004.1:0-275224 GCF_054786815.1 Pseudoneobacillus rhizolycopersici
CACACCAGCCAATTAGCTGCTTAATATAAAACTCTAACTTTTAGGGGTCACCACACGTTGGGTGGTTTTCTTGTGTTCTAGAACGTTTTTCCGAAAAAAATGAGCGCTTATTTCACGCACAATTCCCTTCAAAATTTCTCGTAGAAATTCAAGGAATGTTTCCATGATTATCACCTCCTTTCCTAAATAACAAAGGAAAGAGGGGACAACCAACCACCCCAACAATATACAGTTGCAACTTTATTCTATCACTTTGAATAAGCTAAATAACCTATCAATCTTCGACAAAATCCGAGGAGTGACAGAACCGAAACACTATATTTCCACTTTTCCTCTTAATTTAATCACGTTAGGTAACTGGCCGTGGTTCCGGTGTCCCACCTAACCACGTAATCTCTCTCTTAACTTCTTATTCCGCTCATCCTCTTTTAATTTTGAATTCCAGTAATCTATAAATGCTGTATATCCCTGTCTTTTCCTAAAGTAAGGTAAGAGCTGCTCACCTGCGAGTTTATATGAATCAATACGTGACACACCCTCCCGGTAAGCCTTCTCCATCCGATGGTTGCCGTCGATTATCTTAAACTCACCAGGCCGGACTTCTGCCTGAATGACTGGTTTACTCACATCGACCTTCGGCAAGTGCTCTTCATTTACAAACGGACGGTAATGAGACTCGAACCAACTGCTCACATCAATAGTTTCCTCTTTAACCTTGAGTGATCCATCATGGATATGTTCAGTAATCCTCGATATATTAAAATGAAAAATTCCGTTTGGAAAAATTTCATCTCCTTCATAAGTAGGTAGAGGAACATATTCTTCATTTAATTTCAGTGCTCTCTTAAGTTTCATCTAAACCATCCTGTTTTCAGTCTTAACTCAAGTATAGGAAAGTTTTCTATCCAGTAGAAGAGGTGAATTACTCGTTTGTGAGTTTAAATACTAGAAATCTTTTATGTATGGGGAAAACAATCTCCTATCATATATTGCACGGGAGGACCTGACACCTGGATTTAAAGCCAACGGAATTAACCAATTTGTCCACGGGAGGTACCTGACACCTTGTTCCATAGCCAATTTGTCCACGAGGGGTACCTAGGCGAAAAAAAACCCCACAAATTAATGTAGGGGCCTTAATCAAATAACTTTATTTAGTCGGCAATTAAGCCATCTTTCAATATCGAGTCGGCAATTAAGCCAAAATTATATATTCACACTATAATGATAATAAATTTAGTTTCCAATGTCAACTGTATCCGTAACTTTTTTCCTTGTGAATATAGTCTGTTCTCCCAATTTCTTTATTGCATTAAAAATTAATTTCATTTGGGTTTCACTAAGGGTCATTGGATAGAACTTTTTGTCATCATTATTAAAATAGTCAGTTAGTCTTTGTTTACTTACTGTTTTTATTTGATTAACCATAGCATAAACTGGTTTTTTGTCTTTAGGCATATCCTCAATTTCACCTATTGGAATAACTAGATTCCCAGCACTTTTCCAGTCAGCATCATCCTCTTTTTCTGTAGATAATGGCACTATAATTGCAGTATAGTCAAACTCTTTAATAACTACACAGAAATGAAAAAAGTTAAACTCCGATCCGACATTTACTCCAAAATCAAGACAATAAACATTCTGTCTTTTCTTCTTGACAGTTTCTTTGGCTTCACCTTTTTTTATCTTATAATTTCTATTTACCAACTCAAAAAGCCACTTTTTTAATTGATAAACATACTGATTTTTATTTTTAAAACTTAAATTATCTAATTCTTCAACTTTTTTTGCAATCTGCTGAAAATTACTTTCTACCTTATCTATAATCTCCACCCCCAATTTCTCGCTATATTTTACCATATTTCGAGTTTAGATGGAGGAAAGTTATAGAATAAAACCAAGAGAACATTGGGCTCAACTTTTCAAGTAATCTTACCCTGGGAAAGCAATTAATAAATGTGTTGGGGCATGGCAAGTAAGTTATTATCCAATTGAATAAAGCGACTTGATTATTGTTGTTTCCTTCTAATTGTCGGAGTGTCCCTATCGCTTGCTGATATTAATTATTTCACTAGTAATCCAATTTCCGTCATGTTCATGCACAGGACTGTCCTCCCACCGCGGACAAATCAACCGATTTGTCCACCAAAGGTACCTGACACCTGGGTTTCCGAAACTAAAAGTCGCATAAAAACATAATCTATAATCCGGCCATTACCGTTTGACCCATATGAAAGAGCGTAAACCAATTAAAGGATAAGATTGGCGCTTACAATTATAAAAATCTTCCACTTGTGAAAATATGGTAGGACGAGGAACCCGTCCCCATGTCCCATCCTCCTCCCCATTTTATATTTTGACTGAAATCATTTTAATCCCTACTAAACAAATCTCTAGTATAGACTTTATTAATAACTTCTTGCAAGTCATCGGATATACGATTAGCCACTATTACATCACTTTCTCTCTTAAACTCTTCTAGATTATTTATTACTCTAGAATTAAAGAACATATTTTCAGTAAAAGTTGGTTCATATACAACAACCTCTATACCCTTAGCCTTTATACGCTTCATAACACCTTGGATTGCTGATTGTCTAAAATTATCTGAGTCCATTTTCATGGTGAGTCTGTAAATACCAACAACCTTAGGGTTTCTTTTTATAATCATTTCAGCAATATGATCTTTTCTCGTTTTATTAGCATCGACAATTGCTGTCATTATACTATTAGGGACATCTGCATAATTTGCTAATAATTGCTTTGTATCTTTCGGTAGACAATATCCTCCATAACCGAAGGAAGGGTTGTTATAATGATTTCCTATTCTAGGATCAAGACCAACTCCATCAATGATTTGTTTCGTATCTAAACCTCTTACTTCAGCATATGAATCTAGTTCATTAAAAAAGGCAACTCTCATGGCAAGATAAGTATTAGCAAATAGTTTAATTGCTTCGGCCTCTGTTGAATTTGTAAATAAAACATCAATATCTTTTTTTAAAGCACCTTCAATCAGTAAATCTGCAAACTCCCTAGCTCTATTTGATTTTTCACCAACAACAATTCTTGATGGATATAAATTATCATAAAGTGCTTTTCCTTCTCTTAGAAACTCTGGTGAGAAAATAATTTTTTTCGTATCAAATTTCTCTCTTAATTTTTGAGTATATCCAACTGGGACTGTGGATTTAATAATCATTACAGCTTCAGGATTAATTGATAATACATTAGCAACAACTGCTTCAACCGATCTAGTATTAAAATAATTCTTTTCTGGGTCATAATTTGTTGGTGTTGATATTATGACATATTCCGCTTCTTTATATGCTTTATAATTATCTGTAGTTGCCGTTAAATTTAGTTCTTTCGTTGCTAAGAATTCCTCTATTTCATGATCAATTATAGGTGACCTTCTTTTATTAATCATATTAACTTTTTCTTTTACTATATCAAGCGCGGTAACTTCGTTGTTTTGCGCTAACAATATTGCATTTGATAATCCCACATATCCAGTTCCCGCTACAGTAATTTTCATTGTTATACCTACTTTCATAAATAAATTCTTCCAAAACAAAATTCTGTATAAAAACGACATGAACAGATATGGATAAAATATTGTTGCATGTTTTAAATTCAATTTAAAACCTATTCTGATATATTTTGTATTAGAAATTTAGACTTGCCACGCTGTGTCAAAGGTAAAGAATCTACATATTCAAAAGAAGTTTTTATTTTTGCAATATCGTAAAAGTTTTCTTTCAACTCTTCTTCATCTTCACTCGAAAAGTTTGGATTTTTTATTATTTTAAAGATAATTTCGCCAGGTTTATTTTGTACAATTTGCCATTTATCAATACTATCGAACGCTTTATAATGTCTTCCAAATACTAAAGCAGTTAGTAGAACTTTTTCCATATTGTAAGTATAAATATAGTCTTGTGTTCTTCCAAAAATTCGCCTTAACCTAACTATTCCACTATCTTCACCGTCATATAATGCTAAATCACCTGTACGATATCTAATAAATGGCATAGCATAATTATTAAAGCTAGTTACTACAACTTCTCCTATTTCCCCTTGATTAACATGTCTACCATCTTCTCCAATTACCTCTGTAAAGCCATAAAGTGGAGAACAGTAAGTCATCATCGTCTCATCTATAGAATAGCCAAATATACTTGACTCTGCATGTCCATACTGATTGTAAACTTTTGTATTAAAAGCATTTCTTATATTATCAATTTGATAATCATAGGCACTCTCTGATGTTATCTCTATTCCTTTTATACTTAAACCCAAGCTTATATTGTTTTTTAAAATATATACAGCAAGAGAATCTATAAAAGCCGGATAACCTCTTATTATAGAAGGTTTAAATTCTTTAATGAAATTGATATAAGTCTGTATATTCTCCTTATTCAAATAATGAGATGATAAGGCAACACTACCATAAGGTAAATTACTATCACTTTTTTTAGTCCAAAATATCCTTTTATTAACAAGCTCTTCCGGTACTAAAGTTCCGTCCATTGCCAAAATTCTGTCTCCAGGTTTATATCCCATGATTTTATATAAAAATTCTTGATGTTCTGAATCTAATCCACCTAAGATATAGAATCCCAAAGGTTGGCCCGTACTTCCCCCTGTATTTAAAAAGCCAACATAATCTTTGGTACTTGAAACAGCAATTAATCTATTCTTTTCTTTACGAATTATCTCCTTGTCCAGGAGAGGAATTAACTTCCAATCATCTAAAACTCTATCAATTCTAACCCCATTTTTATCAAATGTTTCTTTATAAAATTCAGTATATCTATAAGCATATTTTAATATTTTTTTTAGTTTCCTTTTTCTAATAACTTCAAAATCCTTTTTTTCACCCAAATGGTATTTTTCAAGATTCTTAAGTTGAATATTAAGTGAAAGTTTGTCAGGTAATCGCCTTATCCCATATCTGATATATTCAAGATCATTAATTCTTTTAAATATTGACATTATACGACTGATGTCCATTATTCTCTCCTTTTAAATAAATAAAGTAACTTAATATCAAACCCTTTATTTATAACCTTAATTTGCATAATATTTCAATCATACTTATGTGTTTAGATCTATTAGATCTTTTCCTTACATATAAGTACTTGTGCAATATATAATTTATATTTACATTCTAATAAAATTAATTATACAGATTATTGACTAATTATTTCCAATTCTTTTGTTAGATTTCTTCCTAAATACATTAAGAATTAATGATTTAATAATCATTTTGGAAGATACTCTAGTTTCCTTAAAAAACGAAGGAGCAATAATGGCTACTGTCATCTGTGAAAAAAGAGTTGCAATTGCTGCCCCATACCCACCAAAAGATGGTATTAATAGATAATTGAGAATTACGTTTAGAACACAACCTAGAGAAATATAGAACATAGAAAATCTCTGAAGTCCTTCGCTAACAAGCCATACACCTCGTGCAGAGCCTAACATTGCAAAGCTTCCTGCCCAAACGCTTATTGATAATATGCTTGCTGCTTTTAAAAATTCTTGACCATAGAGAACAGAAACAATAGTTTTCGAAAACAGTAAAATAAAAATGCCAAAAAAAATACTAATCCATAATACTATACTGTATAGAATTTGAATGGTTGAAATATACTTTTGATTATCTCCGTTTTTTTTATGTGTCATTATCACTGGCTGAAAAGAAGTTATTATTGCTGCAGGCACAAAAAACCACATTTCCGCGATTCTAACTGCTGCTGAATATATTCCAACCTCAGCTTTATCATTTAGTAAAGATCCTAGCATTACCTGATCAATACGCATATATATTGTTACCATTAAACCAGATAGAATAAGATACCAACTTTGTGATAATATATTTTTGGCAAACTCACTACTAAAATTCCAATTTGAAAAATCTTCTCTAGTTTTAATATAAACAGCCACTAATAAAATACCGGAAAATATTATTTCAAACATAAAGATTATTGCTAGAAAAATTAAATCTAGCTTCATGATAACTAGTAATATCTTTAAAACAGAGGTTAAAATATATACAATAATACGTATAGTTGATATTAATTTTGCTTTTTGATGAGCTTGAATCCAGTAGTCAATTACCTCTAATGATTTAAAAACCATTGTTAAAGATATTAATGTTACTAAAATATGTAACATTTGATCATTTGGTTCTACTATTTTTATTAGTGTTATAGCAATGAATAACAATCCAATTCCACTAATCATTCTTAGAATAAAACTTGTAAATAGGATTGTTCCTTCTTTATACTTATTATCTATAAGTGCCTTAATTGCAAGAGTCTCTAATCCAAGAGTAGAGAAAGCCGTAAAAAGTGATACAAATGCAAGTGCATAATTATATTTACCGAAATTTTCCGGACCAAAATACCGGGCTAACAATCCAATAACAAAAACCCCAATAATCATATTGAAAATCTTTTCAAAGATCATCCAGCTTGAATTTTTTATTATTTTATTAAATATATGATTTTTTTTTAACTTGCCCTTAATGTTTAATAGTTTGTTTTTCATATGTTTTGTCCATTCTTAAAACCTTTATTAATGAAATTTTATATAAAGATAGATTGTTAAATTAATTATTTCATTTTGGATTTAAACATTGTTTTGATATTTATTTATTAAAAGGTTCTTTATTAGCATCCAATAGTTTGTTAATTAATAATTACATTAATAATAACCAAATAAAGTATTTATAAGGAAAAATAGAAATGCCTGCACTTCCAATTAATAATACTAACTTTAAGCAGATTAATGTAAGATAAATATTGTTTTTTTGTCTTTTATAATTTTTATAGTTTAGTATTATGCTTAAACCTAATAAAAATAATACTATAATTATGCCAACTATACCTAAGCTGAAAAGCATATCTATATAACTATTGTGCGACACATCTCCAACCATATTTTTATATTTCATTCTGGTTACTTCGTTTGCAGTTAATAATTCGCCTCCGAAAAATTGATTTTTTATCGGCAATGATTTAAATTCACTAATATATAAGTGTGATAATTCACTTCTATGGTTCGTAAGTTGTTCGTAGTTGCCTTCATTATAAAACCCTACAGTTTCACTTATTCGGTTAATAAGTATTGCAGAATATTCACCACCAAATAAAGTAAAAAGTAATATAAAAACTAAGGAGTAGATGGCCATTTTTATTTTACCTTTAATACCTTTATACAAAATAACATAGATTAAAAAAACTGTAATAAAGGTAAGTATTCCGTGAATACTTACAGTCATTATCAAAAATAATAGCATAATAACAAATAGAAAAGTTTGAATATTTTTTTTAAAGATGTCCTTTATCCCTAAGAATATTATTAAGGCAACATTTATTATGAATGCTGTATAATTAGGATCAGAAATAGTTGAAGTTATTCTTGAGTATGAAACTCCACCTGATAATAAATTATAATTTATTGAGGTGGAGTAAACTATCCCATAGAATACTGAAAATAAAGCACCAATTCCAAACGCCAGTAATTCTCCATTAAATATTTCTTTATTATGATTGGTTAGTGTTCTTAATAAGATAATAATTATTATGTTTGATGCAATTGCAAGTGAAATTTGCCCAGAAAGTACATTATAAATATCTAAACTAAACAATATTATTGCCTTTATAAATATAATTGTAAGACCCAAACCCATTTTTATATTCGTTCTGTAATGCATTAAAAAGTACTTGATTAAGAATGCTAATATATATATTCGAGATATTGAACCCATACCCAGAGGTAACAAAAATTGATTTTCAAATAAAATAAAAAAGGGATAAAGTATAAACAGCAAATTATTTTTATCAAAAATAAGATATAATATAATTGCTGCGGTTACTGTAGTTGTAACAAAGTACATATAAGAATTTAATTCCGAAAGTAATGCTAAGAAACCTAAAATAAGAAGAATTTTAGTCAATTTATTAATATTTAGGTTATCTTCAATTTGAAAGTTCATTTGATTCACCGCATCATTTACATTTATTTTTGAATTATATTTAAAGTTATAGTTATTTACAGTTATAGTTATTTACATATCAAGATTTATTGTATATACTTTATCTCTTTACGGAGTCTCTAAAAAACACCTTATTTAAGATAATATATTTAATAAACATTTTTATTCTTGAATATAAATTCATTTCAAATTTACTGACAAATTGTTTTCTAATTCTCTCATCTACCACTAGGTCATTAAATGTGACGTTACCCTCCAATAATATTGTATCAAATTTATTAGAAACCTTTTTGGCATGAGTTCCCGTCCCATCATGGCCAATGTTACGTACCTTAGAATATCTCGGATATACTGTTAGCATATTATTTGAAAACATTGCATAACAAAATCTTATAGCCCAAGAATCTATTTTTCCATTCATTTGACCATCTAACATATGTGACCTATCGTTTCCGTATCTATTAAAAAGCTTCCTTTTAACCAAATCATACTTAAATTTATTATAATCTGATACATTCCAATCTATTTTTTCCCAGCGATCCTTCCAGGTTGCCCAAGCATAACTACAAGTCCTTCCCATTACAAAAATATCGAATTGATAATCCTTAGGAAACTGCATTGGAAAAGAATATCCTCCAATGGACCATATATTTTTATTTGTTCTATAATATTCAAGTCCATTATTCATGTATTCTAAGAAATCTTTGGATGATACGCTATCATCTTCAACAACAATAACCTTACCATAATTGTTTATTACTTCATTTACCCCACTAATTATAGATTTAGCTAGACCTTTATTATGCGGAGATTCAATCACTGATACACTTTTAAAAGCTGCCTTTATATCATCTGATTTAATATATTCTCTCACCTTGTTTACCATTTCAACAGCTTGTTGATTTTTAGGCCCATCGGAAAAAATATATAGGTCACTCTCAATAGCCAGGGTATTTTTCATTAATGCCTCAAGAGTGTCTTTGGTATGGTCAAAACGGTTATACACAAATAATATTACTGGTGCTAAAATCATTTTTATAATGACTCCTTCGAACTTAAGAAATTTTCCTATAAATTTCAATTAATGTTTTTATATTATTCTCTCTATTATGTGTGACTAAAGCATGTTTTCTTGCTTTTTTTGATAACGTCAATGCAAGACTGTCATTTTCAAAAATAGAACTAACATAGTGAGCAAGCATATAGGGCTCATCAAAAGGATATACGAAACCTTCTGTTTGATGATTTAATAAATTTTGCACACCACCGACACATGACGAAACTGAAGGAACCCCCAAGATCATTGCTTCACCTAACGAATTGGGGCTATTTTCAATACTTGAAGGAGAAACAAAAACATTTGCTTTTAGAAATTGATTACACATTTGTTCTTCATTTAAATCTCCTGTAAATGTAATGTGTTTCCGAAGGCCTTTTGTATTAATTAAATCTTTTATATACTTACCATAAGATATATTTAATTTATCCGCCAATGCCTCTCCATTGGTAATATCAAAACCTGCTATATAGAGATGAGTTTTTGGGTATCTTTTTAAAATCTCAGGCATCGCTTCAAGCAATATATGCAAACCTTTAATAGGATATCCAGCTTGACTAACGAAAATTGAATGTTTTTCACAATTTTTTATATCCCATTTTTGATTATAAAACTCCCCACGGAGAGTTTCATTACAAAAGTGATAGTTTACATTGTTATTTATTTGCTTAATACATGCATAATCCCAAGTTGTTCTTCCAATAACATGCTTAGCTTTTTTTATTGCCTGCTCTTCAAATTTACCTCTAATTTCAAACTCTCTACGCTGCTTATTTAATAATCTTCTCATCAGATAATTTTTGAATGTTCTTGGCAATAAAGAAGGAAGACTTGCTTCATAATGTCTGGAATATATAGAAACTAACCCTTGTATAGATATGACAGTGTTTTCAACTGGACAAATATTCATCATTGCTAATGTATGAGGATATTCAGTACCAAAAATATGAATTACATCTGGTTTTACAGTGTTTATTACTTCCTTTAGGTAAGATTCCGTATTTTGATCATATACACAAGGATTAATCTCATTTTTAGGTATTGCGTAATAAGTTATATTATCAATCTGACGTTCTTTAACTTCCTTAATATTGTTATGCATAAATGCAATATTCAAATGATTTCCATCTATATTTTTCAGATCCTCTGACATGCCAACTAGCCAACCGCCACCATTCCCTGCTTTTATATTAAAAGATTCGGCAGCCATTGGTAGAACTCCATTACAAAGCCATAATATTTTCATTGCTGCACTCCTTTATTTTTCCTACTTAACATTTCAATTATTTTATTTGCTTGCATGATATTATTTTTTTCTCTTAAAACAAATTTTTTTGCTTCTAAGCCTTTATTATGCAGTTGCTCAATAGGTATTGTTAAGATTTCTTTTAACGCTAAACATACTCCATCTACTGTTTCATCATTAATTAAATATACATGTTCATAATATTCCATTGGCATGCCTGGTAATTTGGTAGTTAAAGTTGGTGTGCCGGAAACCATGTATTCCATATTCTTTGAAGGAAATGAGTACTTTGTAAATTCTTTGTCCGTAGGACGTGGATTAATAAGTAAAGTTGCTTTAATTTGCTCCTGAATTATTATATCGTTATGAACAGAACCATAATACAACACGTTATTTACCTTCTGTGCAATACGAGTTAATTCTTCCTCATAATCTCCACTCCCATATATATGAAGCTCGCTACCTTCTATTCCTGCTTTAATAAAGCCATCAACTAATATATTTATACCATTTGCTCTGTTTAGAGAACCGGCGAACACACATACTTTTGCAGTGTATTTATTTGCAAGATTATTATTAGAATGTGTCATATTATTGTCTACTTGTCCTTCAATAACACAATAAGGCTTTCCCTTTGGGTTTACTATATTATTCATAAGCTTTGTAAGTAATATATACGAATCGAGAGAGGTTATGAGTGTCATATTTATTTTACGCGACAAACTTTGGAAGAAGCTAACATTTCGTCCCTCTTGTTCATCTTCTGAGAAAAAGCCCGGGACATCTGTTACTATCCCTGTAATCTTTCTATTCATAAGTTTTGCAGCCAAAAATGCACCGTAACTGACACTAATATTGAGCACATCACAAATAATTGCACCTTTTTTATTTTTCATGCTCCAGATCATTGTTTGATAGAAACTACAAATAAATATTAAAAATTGACGTAATATAGGTATATTTATAAAAGCTAGATATGAGAAAGATATATTATTCTCAATTTCATTTTCTTGTTTCCAAAAGAGTCTTTTAGAAACATTCCGACTAATAGGACGTGCTGAAAGTACTGTTATATTAGCATTACTATTGCGCGAAAATCCTTCAGCCATTAAGATATGATATTTTTGCGATTGTTGTGCTATTTTAATATGTGCATTCTCATAGATTCTTTTAAATTGCTTCCTTGAACAGAGTGATGAGACATATAAAAAATTCATAATTTACCTCAATTTTGTATTTAATCTTTCTAACGACTAAATATTTTTCTAAAGTTTTTATACAAGGGTTCAAATTTATATCTAAACCAAAATAATCCTTCATACCCGTATTGCATAAATAAAACACTATTTATTTTACAAAAGTATTTAAATAACTTTCCATAAATATCCGAAGGGGAAAATTTATTAATGTTCTCTCTAACAAAGATATCTTCCAATATATTATTCTTAATAAAATGAAACCTCTCAGATCGAGTTAGCTGACAATCTTTTCTATATAAATTTATTATACAATTTGAAAGATCATATAAGAATGAATTTATCAGCCACTCCTGTTGTTTTTCATTATTTAAAGAGAAATAATTGAAGATTTCTTTACATTTTTCGTGTTTTTGAATAGATATCTCAAACAATCTCGGATAGTATTTATTTACTAGGGTTTCCTCATCACGTTTCATGTAATGATAGAAGGGTTTGTTAAGTATCATTAGCTTTTCAACATTTTTGAATACTTTAACATTAAATATTAGATCTTCCGCAGGCATAGCATCTAGAATAAAAAATGCATTTATCTCTTGTATAAATTTAGTCTTATACATTTTATTCCAAACTACATTGAAGAAACCTTTCTTATTCAGTTCAAAAACACTTTCTCCAATTTGATCTTTACTTTTGGCGATAACAGTTTTGTCAGGAATTTTGTCAATGCTATAGCCCTCATTATTAAAATCAATCGTATAACCTGATATCACAACATCTGCTTGAATATTGCTTGCTGCATTATACATTACTTCAAACATATCAGGCTCCAACCAGTCATCTGAATCAATAAATACTAAATATTCACCACTAGCAATTTTCATTCCTTCATTTCTTGCTGAGCTTAGTCCCCCGTTCTCTTTATGAATAACTTTTATCCTATTATCCTTTTCGGAAAATTGTTCAGCAATTTCTCCACTTTTGTCTGTGGAACCGTCATTAACTAGTATTATTTCAATATCATCTAATTTTTGACTAATAATACTATCTAAACATTTTGCAAGATGTTTTTCTACATTATATATGGGTACTACAATACTGACTTTAGGGGGCATTTAATATCTTCCTCTATCTAAAATTTCCTTAAATGTTTTAATATGTTCGTTAGTCATATTTTCAATAGTATATTTCTTTATCTTTTCTAAGCTTTTTCGTGACATATTTCCTCTAATTTTATCGTTTTCTAGTAAATATATGATTTTTGATGCTAGATAATCTGGATTATCAATAGGAATAATGAATCCATTTTCATTTTCTTTCACAAGTTCTATACCTGCTACACATCTATCTGTTGTAATTACGGGTAAAGCATTGGCCATCGCTTCGTTAATTACCAATCCCCAAATATCTTCTCTTGTGGGTAATACAAAGATATCAGCAGCGTTATAATAATTAATTAGTTGTTTTTTATCCATAAAATCTAATATAGTAATATTAGTAATCCCTAATTCTTTTATCTTTTTAATTAATTTACTTTTTAATTCTCCATCACCAATAATGATTAATTGATATGAAGGATCAATATTTTCCCATGAATTTATTAGTATATCAAAACCCTTACGATAAATGAACTGTCCAACAGCTAGTGCGATTTTTTTAGAATTTAATCCTAACTTTGCTCTAATTTTTCGTTTAATTTCATAGTCAAGTGGGTTCTCTAAAACTTCACTACTTCTTAGAGAGGTAAATGGGTAACGGAATATATTCTCCTCTTTTGCACCGTAATAAGTAAGATATTTATCAGTGGCCTTGCTGGTACTTAACCAATATTTTGCCGAGCCAATAAAAAAAGTTTTAACCCGCTTTTTTAAATAACTTTCTTCCTTAGGCATCCCCCCATCTACTTCTAAGATAAAGGGTATCCCTTTTAATTTCATTAGAAGAATAGAAAGCATTTCCGTTGGATTACTATAGGTAGACGCAACGATTAAATCGTATTTTTTTCTTTTAATATATTTGACTATATTTAATTGAATATTTTTTTCGTTAATGTTGCCATTTTTTAAGAATATTGCTTTGAAATTTCGAACGTCTTCAGAAAACCATTTTGAGTTTAAAGTCGAGTTATTTTCCGCTTGATATACTACTGTTAGATCGCATGTTTTCCCTAACTCATTAAAATAGTCTACCCTATAAGGTGATGGGATATTAGATAGATATAATATTTTCATACTATCCCCCGTTAAATTAATTTAAATAATTTTTGGACTTCTGATTCATTACTTATATTTTCATAACTTAGATTCTGAGAAAATTTTTCTCGAATATTTTTATTATCAAGAAGTATCTTTAATCCATCAAAGATAGCATCAACATTAATTTCAACAATTTTACCAGTTTCATTATTTCGTATTTGATCAAGCGCGCCAACAAAATTTGTTGTAACAATTGGCTTGTTGAAACATCTTGCTTCCGCTAAAGTAATGCAATAACCCTCATGCCTTGATGGTTGTACATATATATCTGAATCCTTAATATAGGGATATGGGTTAGTCTTTATCCCTAATAAAATAAAATGTTCTTGTAAATTTTCCTTTTTAATTTTACTTTCAAGCTTCTTACGTTCTTTGCCTTCTCCAACTATATACCATTTGATCTTAAAATTATTTTTAATTAGTCGAGAACAAACATCTAATGCAATATCGAAACCTTTTTGCGGGTCTAAACGGCCAATAGATAAAATCCGAATACCGTCAAAGTCATCATTAAATGTATCGCCTTCCACTGCCATTCTTTTCATCATATCAACCGACAAAATATTATAAAACACAGATGTTTTAGCCTTATACTTAGGCAAAATTGAAATAAATTCTTGGTATAGTTGAGCTGATACGGTAAAAAAGTGAGAATAACTATCCAAATAATTTTCTACTTTTTTTGGATTAAACCTACTATTAATAAAATCATTATGGATCCACAATACCTTTTTCTTAGCATTAACTTTTTCAGCAACATAACGTAAAATAAACGGCATGTGCATGTGGTAACAAATGGCAATGTCATAAATCTCAACTTCTTCTGGTATTTTATTAAATGAAATTCGTAGCTCTGGCATTGTTTTTTTTAACAAAGCCTTCTCAATAAAAATTCTTAGCGAAGTTATAATTTTGAATTTCCTTAAATTATAAATTAAAGCCGCTTTTGCCCCACCTAGAAGTAATTGTTCTCCTACGTTATCTGGTATGTTAATTTCATTTACTTTTATGTTATCAGGAATGAACTCAAGAAAATGCCCTCTAGCTTTAACCATTAAAACATTCACATCATATTGGTCATTTGGAAGTTCATTTAATAAAGAAATTAATGATTTTTCAACACCACCTGCTATCATATGTGGTGTAACGATGAGTATTTTCTTTTTCATAAATAACTCCTAAGGTTCTTTATTTAATTTTACGAAAAATCTAATGTATTAAACTCTCATACAAGTGAATATAATCGGAGTATTTATTCTCACTTACAAAATTTTCTTTAATCTGGTTAATACATGCGTCCTTATAGTTGGCAGTGGAATTTCTCAAATGCTTTATTATTTTTAAAAGTTTTTGAAAGTCCCCTTGTTCAATCACAAAGCCTGTATTTTCATTAATACTTTCTTTGGAACCTCCAGTATCAAATGTTATTACTGGCAATCCACACGCCATTGCTTCTAAATTTGTTGTAGGAAAATTATCCTCGAATGTGGGATTTACAAATATATTTGAAGAAGAGTATATTTCCACTAGTTCTCTAACTTCCTGTGTTTGTGTTATTCCAATAATGTTATCAGGTAAGCTCGCTTTTTGCTTTTGTGTCAAGCCAACAATTACAACTTTATAGTCCTCATTTAGATACTTAGAAAGTTCAATTAAATAATCCATTCCTTTTCTTTTATCCCATCTAGCTACACCCAAGATTATAAACTTATCTTCTATGGCGTAGTTTTTTCTAAAATCACTTTTTGTCGGCTTAAATACACTGATGTCAACTCCATTATTAATAATATTAATAGGGTAATCACCTAAAAAAGATTGTTTAACAAGGTTTGCAAGCCAATTTGAAGGAGTGACAATGTTCATCTTTTCCAGATTCGTAAAAAGTTGTTTCTTATCATAAAAATTTGATTTTGAATTATCTAAAAAGCTTGATGGGTATTCTTTGATTTGAGGGCATTTTTCGCAACTAGTCTTCCACTTATTGCAACCAGCATATTCAAAATGCACACAATGACCAGTAAATGCCCAACAATCGTGAAGCGTCCAAATGACGGTTTTATTGACTTCCTTTAGATAATTAAATAATATTTCAATATTCAAATAGTAACCATGTAAATTGTGTAAATGAATAATGTCAGGATTTAATCCTTGTATTTTTTCAATAAAATTTACAGTAGCTTTTTTAGAACCAAAACCATGTTTGTCAATTAACCTAGTCTTTGCAGCATGTTTATAATTATCTAATTTGCCCCCGATTCTAATTGCATTATCACAATTTCTTGCGTTACCTCTACCAAACGCTATATAACTTTCATGACCTTTACTCTCTAATAGATTTCCAATCTCAGTAGCAATCCGTCCTGTACTTCCCACTCCACAGACTGAATTGATTTGTAAAATCCTCATAATTTACTCCACACTACTCGATTTATATAATCTGTATATGAAAGTATTATTCTTAGTATCTTGTCGGATACATTAGGCATACTATAATCTCTAACAAGTCTTAAAGTGTCTTTTTTTTGTGTTTCTAAAATCTCTAATCCTTGTATAATTCTTTCCTTCTTTAATCCAACCATCATAACCGACGCCTCTTCCATCGCTTCAGGTCTTTCGTGGGCTTGCCTAATATTAAGAGCTCTAAATCCTAAAATTGATGACTCTTCACTTATTGTTCCACTATCACTAAGTACTGCTTTTGCTTTTATTTGAAGTTTCACATAATCATTAAACCCTAAAGGTTTCATTGTTCTTACTAGTGGGTTAAACTCTATCCCTTTAGCATCAATCATTTTTTTAGTTCTTGGATGCGTACTTACTATTACAGGCATATTATACTTTTCTGAAATTGCATTTAAACTCTCAATTAAATCAATAAAATTAGTTTCTGAATTAATATTTTCTTCTCTATGAGCCGATATAACAAAGAAATTACCTTCAGTAAGTTGTAATCTCTCTAATACGTCTGATTCTGCAATGTCATTTTTTCTTGAGTTTAGTACTTCAAACATCGGGCTTCCAGTCTTAATAATTCTATCCGCAGGAAGACCTTCTCTTAATAAATATTCTCGTGCAATATCACTATAAGTTAAGTTGATATCTGCAATGTGATCTACAATTTTTCTATTAGTTTCTTCTGGCACTCGTTGGTCAAAACATCTATTTCCAGCTTCCATATGAAATATAGGGATATGTTTTCTTTTAGCCGCGATTGCGCATAAGCAGCTATTTGTATCTCCCAATACTAAAATAGCATCAGGTTTAACCTCGTCCATTATCGGGTCGATTTTCACTAGTATGTTTCCAATTGTTTCTACAGCTGTTCCATTAGCTGCGTTCAAAAAATAGTCGGGTTTTTTTAAATTGAAGTCTTTAAAAAACACTTCATTTAATTCATAATCATAATTCTGACCGGTATGGACAAGTATATGTTCTATTGCATTTGATTCTTCTAATTTATTTATTACAGCTGAGAGTCTAATAATCTCTGGTCTAGTACCAACCACTGTCATAACTTTTAATTGTTCCATATAATTTATACCTCCAAAAAATAAGTGTCCGGCTTTTCAAGGTCGAAATACTCGTTAGCCCACATAATCGTAACCATATCGGTTTCACCAAGATTTTCAATATTATGTGTGTAGCCGGTCGGTATATCTACAACTTCCAGTTTGTCACTACTAACAAAGTATTCAATGACTTCATCTGAGTCAATTTGCCTTAATCGGATTACTCCTTTACCTGAGACGACAAGAAACTTTTCATTCTTAGTGTGATGCCAATGATTCCCTTTAGTTATTCCTGGCCTTGAAATATTCACCGAAACTTGACCTCTGTCTGGTGTCTTGATAAACTCTGTAAAAGATCCTCTATGATCCACATTCATTTTAAGATCATAACTAAATTGATCTATTGGAAGATAGCTTAGATAGGTACTATACAATTTTTTTGTAAAGGAATCAGACATATTAGGAATAGTACGTTCTTCGCGACTATTTCTAAATGAATAAATCAATTCAACTATTTCCCCTAGAGTAATTGTGTGAATGACCGGTACTTCATAAAAATTCCCAACTTTGTTTTCACTTCCGCTTAAAGCATTAATTAGTTCTAAAACAACATCGTCAATATATACTAAGTTCATTAAAACACTTGGGTCATTAACATTTATTGGCAAACCATGAGCAACATTATAACAAAAAGTTGCAATTGCACTGTTGTAGTTAGGTCTAGCCCATTTTCCAAATACATTTGGAAAACGATAAACTAATACCTTAGCCCCGGTTTCTTTACCGTATTCAAGGATTAAATCCTCGCCTGCCTTTTTACTAATACCATATGGGTTATCAAGTTCAGCTTGGATAGAAGAAGAAATCATAATTGGACATGTATTTTTGTATTTTTTTAATATTTCTAGAAGTGTTAATGTAAATCCATAATTACCATCCATGAAATCGGATTGATTTTGAGGACGATTTACTCCTGCAAGATGAAAAACAAAGTCAGCCTTTTTACAATATTTATCCAGTAGAAATATGTCTGTTTCCTTGCTATATTCCATTATCTCATTATAGTTTTGGCTTTTAAGTTCAGCTATTAAATTTTTTGCAATAAACCCTTGGGCTCCTGTTACAAGGATTTTCATAATAGATTCCAACCTTTTAATTCTTCTCGAACATAGTCCAGCATTAATAACTTTTCTTTAATTTGCTCAATAGTCAGCCTATGTGTATTATGAGAATTATACTCATCATCAGATGATAATTTCGTATAACCTTCTAAGAAATATTTATCATAGTTAAGATCTCTTTTATCTGCAGGTACTCTAAAGAAACCACCCATATCCTGCGCTACTATGTTTTCTTCTTTTGTTAATAGAGTTTCATATAGTTTTTCACCATGACGAGTACCAATTATCTTAATTTCATTATCTACATTAAATAGCTCTTTAATTGCTTGAGCCAGGTCACCAATAGTTGATGCAGGTGATTTTTGGACCATTATATCTCCTGCCTCAGCATTTTCGAATGCAAATACTACAAGTTCTACCGCTTCTTCAAGGCTCATTAAAAATCTAGTCATATTTGGATCTGTAACAGTTAAGGGTTGTCCATTTTTTATCTGTTCAATAAATAATGGGATTACAGAACCTCTTGAAGCCATCACATTACCGTATCGTGTACCACAGATGAGCGTTCTATCTGGATTTACTGTTTTAGCTTTGGCTACAAAAACTTTTTCCATCATTGCTTTAGATATACCCATTGCATTAATTGGGTATGCCGCTTTGTCTGTAGACAGACAAATAACTTTTTTTACTCCACTTTCTATAGCACCAATAAGTACATTTTCAGTACCTAATACATTAGTCTTAACTGCTTCCAATGGAAAAAACTCGCATGAAGGAACTTGTTTTAATGCAGCTGCATGAAAAACATAATCAACGCCATGAATTGCATTTTTCACACTCCCCAAATCTCTAATATCTCCTAAGTAAAACTTAAGCTTTTCATTTTTATAAATCTTTCTCATATCATCTTGTTTTTTCTCATCTCGAGAAAATATGCGAATTTCTTTAATATCCGTTTCTAAAAATCTCTTCATGACAGCATTACCAAAGGACCCAGTACCTCCAGTAATCAGTAAAGTTTTATCTTTAAACATATATTTAATCCTCCAATTTTAATAAACTATTTTCTAACACTAATAAAAATCTCTCTTTGCTAAAATTTTTTATATAGTAGTTATACGAGTTCTTGGCCATTTTTTCTTTATTTCCACTTTTGCAGAATTCCAATATAATATTTGCCAATCCTTTGTAATTTTCAGCCTCGCAACATAATCCACATTCTGATTCCTCTATAACGTGCTGTGTTTCACCATTTATGGCACCTAATATAGGTTTACCTCCTGCCATATAGGATTGAACTTTCCCAGGGAGAGTATATGAGAGAGTTTTATTATCCTTTAATGTAATTAACATGGCATCAGCTATGCTATAGTACATTGGCATCTCACTAATTGGCTTTCTCCCATAAAATATAACGTTATCTAGCAAAAGTTTATCGGTAAGTAACTTACATTCTTGTAACTTAGATCCGTCTCCAACAATATGAAAAACAATATTTGGGTAATCACGTAATTCATTTGCAGCTTTTATTATTGTATCTACACTTTGTATGTCACCAATATTCCCTGCAAAGACAAAATTATATTTATCCCCTTTTGGAGTTTGAATGGTCTCAGTAAATAAATCTTCAGCATACTGTGGAAGAAGGTTTATTTTTGGGGTATCTATATCGAAATTTTCTTTAAAGAAGTTAATAAACATACTCGAAGTAACTAAGATAGAATCAGCTGATTTATATATCCACTTTGAGACCCTCAAAAATATTTTATATACAACTGAATTTTCATTAATACCTCCAGCAGCTAAACTAGCTGGCCATAAATCAAGTGAATAAAGTAAAATCTTTTTATTATGTTTCATTTTATAAATTATCGCTGGAATTCCCATCATAACTGGTGAGAGTTGATTAACAAAAACGACATCGAATTTTTCCTTCATAAATAGCGACTTTAAGGAAGCTGAAAATGCAAAACTGAAATAATTTAGAAAAAGTTTAAATTTTCCACTACCCCGCCCAATTTCAAAACTTCTTATAATTTTTACGCCATTTAGTGTTTCATTTCTTTTTCTACCATTACGATACTCATTTGAAACTCTACCCTCAGGGTAATTTGGAAGTCCTGTTAAAACAGTTACATCATGACCTCTTTGAACTAAAGTCTCACATAAATCAGATATTCGAAAAGGCTCAGGATAGTAATATTGACAGACAACTAATATCTTCATTTTAACTCAAAGCCTCCCGATATTATTGGACAACCTTTATATATTCATTAATTTCTATTTTTAGCCCTTCCTCTAAGGATATAGGATTATAACCAAAATCGTCCATAGCAGCTTTATGAGAAAAGTTTCTATCCTCCGCCATCCTTTGAACTTTTTCAATATAGTCAATTCTCCCGATTGTAATTATTTTTAGGGTTTTTGCCATAATTAAACCTAATAATAATGGGACACTTAGAAAAGTTGTTTTCTTACCTAATAGTTGACTAATTAATTCTAATAATTCCTTCATTTTAACAGGTCTTTTACCAGATAAAATATAATCTCCAGTCATTATTTCAGACTTACTTAACAACTGATAATACGCTTTTCCTAGGTCTCTTCCGTTTACAGGTTGTAATAAGTTTTCACCTTGGTTTATTATTGGAAAAAGCCTTAACTTATCTACCATTTTTATAAAGACAATCATATTTTTATCATTGACATAACCATATATCATAGTTGGTCTTAAATAGATCACACCAATTGAAGATTTTTCCTTAATGATAATTTCGTTTAGTTTTTCTTCAATTCCCTTATATTCCTCAGATGCGCTTTTATATTTAGAATAAATACCAGTAGTATGGACTAATATTGCTCTTCGAACATTATTCTTGACAGCCGCATTCATTAATGTGACTGAGTAAAATATAGATGCGATATGGATAACAGTGTCAACACCTATCATGATTTGGTCCATAAATCCTTGGTCATCTAAATCCCCATATACCTTCTCTATATTCAGCCCACTTTTATCTAACAAGGTTGTGTCAGAACTTTCTCTCACAATACAACGAATAGGATCTTGATAATTATTATCAATGAGCTCCTGTAAGAAATATTTCCCACTATGACCTGTAATACCTGTAACTACTAGCATCTTTCCACCTCTACTTTTCTCGTAACTTTCTTTTCTCCCTTTTACCTACATTCTTCTTAGTAATAGTTCCAGTTCCACCTTCAACCACTCCATCACTTTTTAAGACACTTACAATAGTTCCAAGAAAGCATTTAACATCCATCAAAGGTCCGATTTTTTCAACATACTCTCCATCTAGTTTGGCTTTAACTTCTATCGGTAATTCATCTCTTCCGTTAATTTGCGCCCAACCAGTAAGTCCTGGAGAAATATTATTAGCACCATATTTATCACGCTCAGCTATTAGGTCATACTGATTCCACAATGCCGGCCTCGGCCCGATTATACTCATATCTCCTATAAATATATTCCAAATTTGAGGTAGCTCATCAAGAGATGTTTTTCTTAGAAATTTTCCAACCTTTGTAATATACCTTTCCGGGTCCTTAAGTAAATGTGTTGGCATGTCTTTAGGGGTATCAATCCTCATGGTACGAAACTTAAAAATATTAAAGTGGGTTTTATTTATTCCAATACGTTTTTGCTTAAACAAGACTGGACCAGATGATTCAACTTTAATAAAGAAAATAAGTATTAGAAAAAGAGGAGATAAAGCTATAAGTCCTATTAAAGATAGACCGATATCAATAATTCTCTTAAATTTGGAATACATATTATAATTACACTCCTTGAATTGTTAGTTAATTGGTTAGTCTCTAGTTTTAAAAAAGTTTATTTAAAAACTATTAACTAACTAATCATCCAACAAGTTACTAATTGAATAACACAGCCCCTTACCAAAAATAAATTTATCATGGAAAGGAGCTAATGTTAAAAAATTATTTAGGTATATGCCGTTTAGGTTTAAGCCTTAGTAAATAGTTCTGTATTATGGTTAATAATTTGTTTTAAGTACTCTAATAATTCTACGTTAATTTCTTTATTTTGTAAGGCAAACTCAATCGTAGTTTTAACAAACCCCAGCTTTTCCCCCACATCATAACGCTTGCCCTTAAAATCATATGCAAATACTCGTTGAATCTGATTCAACTTTTGGATTGCATCTGTTAACTGTATTTCTCCACCAGCACCTTTTTCTTGCTGGTCCAAAAACATAAATATCTCCGGTGTAAGAATATATCTACCCATAATAGCAAGATTTGATGGCGCCGTACCATATGCCGGCTTTTCTACAAAGTTATTAACTTGGTAACGACGACCTTCCTGAACGGAAGGATCAATAATTCCATAACGATTAGTTTCTTCATCAGAAACTGTCTGAACTCCAATAACAGAAGAAAGTGTCTCCTCATATTGGTTAATTAATTGTCTTAAGCAAGGAGTATCACTTTGTACAATGTCATCCCCGAGTAATACAGCAAACGGTTCATCCCCAATAAAGTTGCGTGCACACCACACAGCATGACCTAATCCCTTTGGTTCTTTCTGCCGTATATAATGAATATCAACAAGATTTGTTGAATATTGAACCTTATCCAACAGATCAAATTTACCCTTTTCAACTAAGTTTGCCTCTAATTCAGGAGCGAAGTCAAAATGATCCTCTATCGCACGCTTCCCTTTACCGGTAACGATAATAATATCCTCAATACCTGATGCTACTGCCTCTTCGACAATATATTGAATTGTTGGTTTATCAACAATCGGTAACATCTCCTTAGGCATCGCTTTTGTAGCTGGTAAAAATCTAGTACCTAAACCAGCAGCTGGTATAATCGCTTTACGAACTCTTTTCAAAATAATTCCTCCTTAAGATAAAAAATCAACTTCAAATAAAATCAATTATTACTAGCCAAAGCATAAGTCTTATTTTCTCTCCGATTCGCCAAATCCAATACATATCCCTTTAGCTCTTGAGAACTAAACTGTTCAAACCTATTAATTAGGTAATTAACCTCATCCTCTTGCTCAAACAAAGCCTTCCCAATAAATATCTTAGGAAACACCGCCTCAGGATGCACTTCCTTATCACCCAAAAGCTCCTCATACATCTTCTCCCCAGGCCTAATACCTGAGTATTTGATGCCAATCTCCTCAACAGAATAACCCGATAACTTAATAAGATTAACCGCAAGGTCAACAATCTTAACCGGCTCACCCATATCCAAAACAAAAATCTCCCCACCCCGAGCAAGGGATCCTGCCTGAATCACAAGCCGCGAGGCTTCCGGTATAGTCATAAAATACCTCGTCATTTCCGGATGCGTAACCGTAACGGGCCCCCCAGCCATAATCTGTTTCTTAAACAACGGAATAACCGACCCACGACTCCCCAACACATTCCCAAATCGAACAGCCACAAACTTAGTTTTACTAGCCTTATCAATCTGCTGAATAACCATTTCCGCTATTCGCTTCGTAGACCCCATTACATTCGTAGGATTAACCGCTTTATCTGACGAGATTAGTACAAACGTATCCACACCAAATGTGTCCGCCGCCTCCGCCACATTCTTAGTCCCAAACACATTATTCTTTACGGACTCCCGTGGATTATATTCCATTAATGGCACATGCTTATGCGCCGCAGCATGATAAACCACATCCGGCCGATGCTCCTCAAACACTTCAAACATCCGACTACGATCCTGAATATCCCCAATCACCGGAATTACCTCCACCGAAGGTGGAACAAGCTTGCGCAACTCCATATCAATCAAGTAAATTGAATTTTCCCCATGTCCCACAAGGACAATCTTCTTCGGATGGAACTGACAAATCTGCCGGCAAATCTCCGACCCGATCGAACCACCAGCCCCAGTCACTAGCACAGTTTTCCCAGAGACATACTCGGATATAGTCGTAATATCCAACTCCACCGGCTCGCGTCCAAGCAAATCCTCCACCTGAACCTCACGGAACTGATTCACCGAAACCTTCCCCGTCATTAAATCCTCGATTCTCGGGATAATCTGCGTCTTCACCTTTGTCTTCGAACACTCATTAAAAATTCGATTTAATTCCTGCTTCTTCAATGAAGGAATCGCAATAATAATACTCTCCACCTGAAACTTTTCAACGGTCTCAACAATATTACTTGAATCCCCTACAACAGGAAGTCCCAAAATATCCAACCGATGTTTCATAGGATCATCATCAATAAACGCAACCGGCTTTAAATCAACATCATGATTATTCAACAACTGGCGTGCCACCATCGTCCCGCCAGCTCCAGCTCCGATAATTAACACATGCTTTACATTCTTCTGATGGTTCATATACTGGTCACGAATTACTCTCCAAGAAAATCTCGAGCCACCAATAATAAGAACATGTAACATCCACGTTATCAACAAAGCCCTAACATAAATGTGGCCGAAGGCCAACTTCTGCATCATAACAGCCACAAAAATAGTCAAACTCACCGCTTTAACAATCGCAATTAATTCGCCTACACTAGCATATGCCCATGCTTTCTTGTAAAGCTTATAAAAAGAAGAAAAAACATGGTGTGAAACCAACAATGTTAATGCCGTCACTAATATCATTGGACTCTTCAATATCTGTAACTCTGGATATAACGTAAAAGTGCTTATGTACACAGCTGTCAGCACAATAATGGAATCTAAAATTACAAGTGAGGCAACCCTCTTTCCATATGTCACTATAAATCTCCCCCAATAAATAAGTGATAAAGCGGTTTTACCCAAAAATAAATATCTATTGAAAACACATGTGTTTACACATACTTTCAATAGATATTTAGTAGATTCTATTAAGTTGGGCCTTAAACCCACCCTCACACTATACTAACGACGACAAGCGTCTAAGGAAAAAGCCTTTTGGTTTCCCCACAGCACAGTCGAGTGCCTCCAGCGATAACGGATAGGAGACATTGCCGATCAGGATCTCCCTGAATTCTTAGATGTATAGAAAACATGATGTCCAGCAAAGATGATAAAAAAGAACTCATACGGTTAATGATGAGTCAGCCGAAATGCTGCAAGTCAAATAAAAATCAAGTAGTTTTAATTCTTCCCAACCGAAATGGTTGGGACTATATGACACATTAAGTCCGCAAAGGCATACCCAAATAAGGAGTTCAACAAAACCCCATCTAAAACAACCCCAAAACCCGCTTCCGCTTCACCCGCTCTGGAGCTTCCTTCCTAACACGTTTCCCCTCCACAGCTAACCGAGCATTCTCCGTGAAAAGGTTCACATAATCTTCTCCGAACTTCTTCTGCACCACATCCAACGCCTCTATCATCTTAAACCCACGTGAGGTCGTATTATGTGCATCGGATGCTATAAAATGAGCCAAATTCGCCTCTATCAACTGTAAAGAGAACTTCTTAATCGTCTTCCCGAAATGCCCACTCACACTAGAGGCGGTCACTTGGGTTAACGCTCCCTTCTTCACCAACTGATAAAGCACTTCAGGGTTCTCAATAATCTCCGAATTCCGCTCTGGATGAACGATAATAGGTAAATAGCCTTTCAACTGCATATCAAACAACAACTGCCCCGTATACCGGGGGACATGTCCTGATGGCAATTCCACTAAAACGTACTTCCGTTCACCATGCTGATTAATAATTCCGACTTCTCCATTAAGAAGACCATCAATCATCTCACCAAAAATCCTTGGCTCCTGTCCTGGAAGGACCGTAAGGTCGATGTTCTCAGCCTTTAGAGCCGCATTTAACTCCTCAACCTTCCGAAAAATCGTCTGATAATGGTTTTCATAGTTTTCATTTCGATGATGGGGAGTCGCTATGATAGTCGTAATTCCTTCCCTAACCGCCTGTTTAGCCATTTCGACACTTTCTGCTAAACGATCAGGTCCATCATCAACATTAGGCAAAATATGACAATGCAAATCTATCATTCTAGCACCCCTCCTTATTTCCCGGATTCCCAGTTAATTACCTATTAATAGTACCATATTACTAGGTCTTAAGAAAGGGGCGCAATTTGTCGAATGCTGTCTTATTTCCGACCGTAATAATAGTAATATTGGGATTCACTTGCTTTTTTCTGGTTTAACACGACACCAAGTAATTTCCCCTTCGAACTTAATAGCAATTCCTTCGCCTTCATCGCAGGTTCAATTTCCGTCTTTCCACTATTCACAACCAAAATTGTCCCATTACATTTATTAGCTAAAATCTGTGCATCCGTTACCGCCAATACCGGTGGCGTATCAAAAATGACAAGATCGTACTCTTCAACTGCATGTGCTAACAATTCCTCCATTGCCTGCGAACCTAATAACTCCGCTGGATTTGGTGGAATCGGTCCTGAAGTCAAAATAGATAAATGCTCGACTTCCGATTGATTCACGGCCTTTTCTAATGTCGACTGCTTCGTCAATACATTTGTTAATCCATTCACATTATCAACCTGAAACGTGTACTGTACAGTCGGTTTCCGTAAGTCCGCATCAATCAATAAAACCTTCTTCCCTTGCTGAGCAAACACCACCGCAAGGTTTGCAACCGTCGTTGATTTCCCTTCTGAAGGACCCGAAGAAGTCACCAACAATGTTCGAATCGACTCATCTACCGAAGAAAACTCAATATTCGTCCGAATCGTTCTGTATTGCTCTGAAATCGCCGCCCTTGGAGAATGGAAGGTAATCAAGCTACGTTCATTTTTGCTAATTGTTTTCTTTTTTCTACCGAAGTTAAACACCAACCGACTCTCCCTTCACATGCTGACTAGTGCCATATGTCAATAATGACTTATCCTTCTCACCAATCGTATTAATCGCACCTAATACTGGTAATCCTAACACCTTTTCAACATCCATCTCATTTTTTATCGTATTATCCAAATACTCTAAAAGAAATGACAAACCAACCCCAGCCATTAAACCAACAACTAAAGCAATGGCAATATTCAACAATGGCTTCGGTTTAATTGGAGTAGGATTTTCCTTTGTTTTCGCTTTTGCTAGAATACTAACATTATCGACTCTCATAATATTGACAATCTCTTGTTGAAACACAGATGCCACAGTATTGGCAATATCCTCTGCTACATACGGGTCTGGATCTTCAACGGAAATATTTAACACCTGTGAGTCCTTTTCACTACCAACCATAATTTTGGAGTTAAGCGTTTCACCAGAGATACCCATATCTAATGATTGCGCAACTTTATCGAGTATTGCAGGGCTCTTAATAATAACGCTATAAGTATTTATTAACTGAAGATTCGTCTGAATTTCGCTTGGATTATAGAAAAGTTGCTCACTTTTCTCCTGATTAACCAACAGTTGTGTCTTCGCTGAATAAATCGGCGTCAATACATAAAAGCTGATAATTCCACTTGCTAATGTCGCCACCACCGCAATCGAAATGATCAACCATATTCTTTTCCTTAATGTATAGAACAATTCCCTTAAACTAATCGTCTCTTCCATTAGAGTTCCTCCAACTTTGTTCATATTTCTGTCGCTAATTATATCACAGGAAATTCAGTTTTTTGTGGCTTTTCGACATTTTTTTTTAGGAAGTTTTTTGGAAATTGTCTTGTTTTGGTGAAAATAGTCAGATGAATAGGCACAAAGACTCATATCTATTTAGGACTAAAACACTATCTCATCATCTAGCATGAATGTAATGATTTAGGAACTACTATTTTTTTACTATTACTTATTGATTTTTCACCACTGTTTTTGTTATCGCTACTAACGCTAACTATAATAGAAGAAACTCGGAACAAAAATTTCAACCTGCCAAAATCAAAAAAGCCTGCCCCGAAATGGGACAGGTATCTGCTAATCTATTTAACTAGCCTTCCAAATCAATTCCACCCATTCCGGATGATCAATAAACGGATTGCGGTTTCCTTGAATTTCTTGAATTCGGTTATTACGTCTTATTTCAAACGCATCAGGTGGATCTTGTTTATGCCATTTTAATAATGTGGATAATTTTCCATGATAAGGAGTTGGGTAGGTGTTTACTTTGTCCGCTAACTCCAGGTCAATCTCCCCATTACCTTCGTAACGTACCGCCATGTACATCAACATGCGCGCTACATCACCTTTCACACGATCAGGTGGCTCAAAGGAATCTCCATCATAGAAACAGCCGACACACTCTCCTTGTGGTTTACCACCCTCATCGAAATCTAAATGACCACGAGTGCTGTTGACTGATGCATCCGTTGGACGTAGGTGATGAATATCTGTCCCCGGTCCAACCGAAGTCCCAAAGTTACCGTGGGATTTCGCCCAAACGTGCTCACGGTTCCAGTCATTTACCCCTGAACCGAAAGTGGTTTTCGCTTGGGAGCGGCCCGTATAAAGCAAAATCACGTTGTTTGTATTATTCGGATCTTCATCGGTAATTTTTAGTGCCTCTGTTACCGCAGCGTAAGTTAATTTCTTTTGCACCTTAATAATGGTATGCAAAGACGCCTTCAACTCGGGACCAGTTTTACCAACCGCCGTTGCATAATAGGCATCAACATCTGTCCCTCCTGGAGGGTTCGTACCTGCTGCTGTGACCGTTAACGTAAATGTTTGCGATACCGATAGTTTCCCATCTGTTGCCGTAACGGTTACAGTTGTAACCCCTTCGTTTGCTGCTGTAAAGGTTAAAATTGCGCCTTGTAGGTCACCAAATGTTGATGTAAACGTAAGTGTATCACCATTTGGATCAGCAAAGAAGTTGTTCAGGTCGAATGAAAAACCTGAGCCCTTTTGCACGGTTGTGTTCGGTAGAACCGCTTTTACATAAGGAGCCCCGTTTGGAGTGGAAACAAAAGGAGAAGTAAGAACTTCTCCTCCTACGTTTGTTATTTTGATGTTAGACGTATCGACGCCATCACGCACTGTCCACTTCTGTACATTTTCTGCACCGCGGATTTGGCTAATATTAGCGTTTTCAATGATAACTTCCTTCACAGCGATACCACTTAAGTCAATAATAGCTCCTGGAGCTTTTGGACTTATCACGACCACTGTGTTTGTTAAACCAGCGCCATCTAATTTCGCATAAGCACCTTGTAACACGATGCCTTCGGTAATCACAGAAGTTGTATCAACAGATACGATGGCTCCTTCATGAGAAATCGTTAATTTCTTTGTCTTGAAGCCTTTTAAGTTATATGTCTTTGTACCTGTAGGTGGTGTTACTGGAGGTAACACTTCGGTACCTTTCAATGACGTTTGGATAATCACTGGGTCATGGTCAGATGCACGGCCGTGAACTTCCATGAAACCAGAGTTAATGTTAACGATGTCAACTTTTGTGTTAGCAAACATGTTGTTTGTGACTAATACATGATCAAGTACTTGCGCGTTACCTTGGTAAGAGTAGTTGTAACGCTCTGCCGCAGGAACGTGGTCGATCATGTTGGTCATTTCATTGCCTTTAGCAATCGTTAATGTTTGCGTGAATTCGAAGTCGTTGAAGTCCCCTAATTGAACCACGTTCGCTTTTGGATTCTTCGTCTTAATGTCTTTCACGAATGCATTGGTAATCGCTGCAATCTTATGACGTTGAATTTCACTGCTTAGTACTGGCGGTTGGTTTTTACCCATTAAAGGTTGGTCGCCGCCCTTAGAGTTGAAGTGATTCGCAATCACAATAATACTTTCGCCTTGGAAATCAAACTGTGCCGCCAATGGCTTACGGCTTGATTTAAACGCATCGTTCGTTGGATCGATACGTCCAGGGTTTAACGTTAACTTGCCATTTTGATAGCCAACTGATTGAGTTGCTGTTCCTTTAGGTGCTCCAGTTGTTAACGAAACGCGATCTTTATTATAAAGGAATGCAACGCGAATGTTTCCGCCCGGTGCTCCACCGTCCGTATTGTTTTGTGGGGCAATTTCCACATAAGCATACGTTGGGCCGCTTAATGCTTTAACTGCATCAATAATCTTCTGAGCACTTTGCGAACCATCAACTGTGCCGCTATCTGTTTCGCCGTCATTATCTTGAACTTCGTTTAAGCCGATAATGTCAGGACTCTTCATTTTGTTTACAATTGCATCAGCAATTTTGCTCACCTTATCAGCAGGTGTCTTCGTTGAGAAGTTCTCTACGTTATACGTCGCAATCGTTAGCTTATCTGCCGCCGGAACGATTGATGTTGGTTCACGAAGAATTGGTGTTTCTGTTAATTTCGGAAGCGTCGACTCCTGTGCCATTAACTTGTAGTTACTATAACCGTAATGGATAACCCCTTTAATCGCACCTGTGTAATAGTCACCCATTTTCGCACGGTAGTTTTTGTTCGCTGTTGAACCGTTACGAACATCGACACCAATACGATCTGGATTAGAGTTATCTGCTGTAATACGTAAGCCACCTGGATGTACATTAGTCGAATGATTTCCAGGTACTACCCACACTAAGCCGTCCTTTTGCAAGGCGATAACTTTCGCATCGTTCACCTGAACATACATACCTTCAATACTTTCCCAGAAGTCGATTGCATCTTCTTCAGGATCAAACTTTGTAAATGAGTCATTGTCAATAACCTTGTCTGGAGCGATTCTGTCTACGCCCAAGATAATTGGTGCAGGTAGTGGCGCTGTACCAATTTTTGTAATCGTTGAAGCTGAGATTTGTGTTGCTGCTAAATCCGTGTCTGCTTTTTCTGCATAACCTTCGCCAACGAATTCAGAAACGGTACCTGTTACTTTCACATGGTCCCCAATTTGCATGCCGTGGTTAGATTTGAATACTTGAATACCATCAGACGTATTGTCATTATCGTCACCTTCAAGGTCTTGCATGAAGAAACGGCTTGTTCCATCGATGTAAGTAACAACCCCTTCTACATCACTAACTGTTTTACCAGCTAGAGGAGAAGTATGGCTTTCGCCTTGGATGTCGTAAATATGAATTGCACCATCTTGGATGATGTAAGTAAATGTCGAAACCACACTGTTTGTCATGCCAGGTTTTACTGCGATCGCTTTAATCGTCATACCTTTGTTGATGGTAATCGGATTGTTGAACACAGGGCTAGCTGTTGTAGGCTCGCTGCCGTCCACTGTATAGTGAATGGTTGCCCCAGTTGTACCTGTTGCTAATGATACTTCAGTACCTGCTTTAACCATACCGGCACCAGGAGTTGCCACAACTGTTTGAACCACTGTTGTATCCTGAACGATATCGCCTTCGTTACGTGGAAGTAATTGTTGCTTATTATTAAATGCTCCGTTCACACCGGTAATTTCATCATAGGTTTGCCCTAATGCTAACATCGTCGAACTTGGTGGACGGATATCAAAAGGCGTTCCTGCTTCGTCCGTGGACGCAAAATTACCACCAGAGACTGTTCCAACAGTAACCTTTTTAATTTTAACCAACATACCTTCATTTTCATCAGTCAGTTGATTTGCTGTGATAACCTCAGGAGCTGGAACCGCTACTGTGTCAAGAATTTCAATTTGATCATGGTTTGCTTCAATTTCAAGTAATCCTGAGTATTCCGTTAATTTTCCAGACACACGGATTTTATGCCCAGGGAAAATCGTAGTGCTATCCGTTGGCGTGTAAGCCACTAGACCAGCTGTCGCGTCTTGGAAGTAGATCGCACGACCAAGAACGGCTGTAACTACCCCAGTCGTTTGTACTTGTGATTGTAATGCCATTACGCGAACTGCCGCGATTGAACTTTCAGTTAAAATGCTGTAGCTGAAAGTAGCGATGTCGCTGCTGTCTAAACCAGTTTTTGTACCGATTGCTTTAATGGTTTTTGCTGCGTCAATCGTAATTGGCGCTGTGTACTTCGTGCTTGCTGTTGATGGGTTTGTGCCATCAGTTGTGTAGTATATGTCAGCACCAGCTGTTGTTGTTGCTAACGCTACTTTTGTACCCGCTGCTACTGCACCTGCTGCTGGAGTAGCAGTAATGGCTTCAACTTTTGTAGGGTTAGGATTTGTTGCTCCAACAAAATCCATCGCTGAGACATTCTTTAACCCTGGCATAGAGTTATATGCCATTAAGTCACCAGTAATACGAACCTTTTTACCGATGTTAGTAGGGTTCGTTTGTAAACCATGAGTAGGTCTAAATGATGCTGGAATTTGAACGTTAAGCATTTTTGCTTTATTTGTTTCCGTCGCTAAATCAGCGATTGAATAGTTAAAATCACTATTAAATTTTGAAGGGTCTTGCGTAATCGCATTACTTCCTGTCGCAAACGCAACAATATATCCTTCCACTGTCGCATTTCCCGAGTTGTTAGCAATTGCTTGATCGACTGTTATCGCATCTGCTGCTTTCGAAACAAGTTGAAACGGAGTAAACATACTTACGATTAACGCAAATATTAATCCAATATTAAAAACTACCCTTTTCGTTTTCCTCGACAAGATTGGTGCACCACCGTTCGGTTTGATTTTTATAGAAAAAAGCAAGCTTGCTTTTAGGGTTTGGTTGAACGGGTGGCCAATCGGTCACCACATTCCACAATTTCCCAAATAAACTTTGAGATAGTAAATCCTCCTAGCACCACTAGAAGGATTTACTACAAATTTACTTATTCAAAAATGGTGTCGCCGTCTACTTCAACGTTGTTTAATTCAACGCCGTTGTTGCCTTTTAATGTTAGGTTTCCTGTTACATGGGCATATTCAAGCTTCGTGACACCTGTTACGTCTACCAAAATATTGCCTGTGTGAACTTTAATGTTATCAACTGTTCCACTGAAGTTAGCTGCTGTAACAACTGTTGGAGCAACGTTCACGATACGTCCTTCTACAGAAGGGTTAATAATTTTGTTTGGTTGTGCAGAGATGTGGTCTAGGAACATTTCCCAGTCTACGAATCCTGGCTCACTTACGCGACCTTCCGTATAAGCTTTACCAAACATAGTGAATCCGTCTCCACCTTTAGCAGTGAATACGTTTGTTGCGACAAAGTAGTTCTTGTTTACATCTAATGCTGTGTAGCTTCCGTCTTTACCTTTTACTTGGATGCTGACAATCTTCTGACCAACTGGTTTAGTACTGTCATATTGAACTTTTAAGCCTGAAACTTGTAGGAATCCACCAAATGCAGTTAATGGTGCATCTTTTACTGCGTATTCAAGAGCTTCTTTCAGTTCAGAACCTTTAAGGTTCATGATTCCTAGAGAGTTACCAAATGGTAATACTTGGAATACATTAGCAAGTGTTACGTCACCTGCTTTTAATGTTGTACGTACACCACCACCGTTTTGAACAGCGATTAATGTATCTGGATTGATTGTTTGAGCTTTTGCAAGCATACCGTCAGCAATGAAGTTACCTAAGTTTGTTTCACCCACACGTGCTGGAGGATTTCCACCAACTAGGTCAACCGCTGCTGTACCAACTACCGTTTTTTCTTTAGCTGTAATGGTTGGCTTATACTTTGTATTTAAGATTTCTAATGTTGCTGGGTCTTCTGTGTATTTAGTGATGTCTAATAGGCTACCAGACGTTTCATCTATGATTACTTTTCCTGCCTCATCAAATGTTACGTTTAATGTTCCTAAGAACTTATTGTATTCATTTGCTTGAACGATAACAGTCGGCTCTTCACCTGTTCTATCGAATACAGGCTTATCCAGTTTTGTATGTGTATGTCCACCTACGATTACGTCGATACCTTCAACTTGTTTCGCTAACTCAAGGTCATTGTCCCAAGTTAAAGAATCATCGTATCCGATATGTGTTAAGGCAACGATTTTGTTAATGCCTAAAGCTTTGAATGCATCAACTGATTTTTGTGCTTCTACTAGGTAGTCTTCAAATACTACACCAGCACCTGGGCTTGAAATAGTTGGTGTTTCAGCTGTTGTTAATCCGAAGATACCAATCTTCTCACCGTTTATTTCTTTCACGATACCGTTGTAGATTTGACCGCCTTCAGGAGTAGCTGTCATGTTGTCATGGAAGTATGGGTTTAAGTTCGTATCGTTTGTAAAGTTTACGTTTGCAGAAACGAATGGGAATTGTGCACCTTTAACAAAGTTTGCTAAAAGAGCTGTACCCATATCAAATTCATGGTTACCAAATGTCATAGCATCGTATTTTGCAAGGTTCATAAACTCTAAATCTGCTAAACCTTTATATTCGTTGAAATATAAAGTACCAGTTAAAACGTCCCCTGCATCTAATAATAATGCGTCTGGATGATCAGCACGAACACTCTTGATTGCTGTCATTCTCTTCGCAACGTTAATATTGTTTGTTGCATTGTCAACGTTCGCATGCGTGTCATTTGTGTGCATGATCGATAAGTTGAACTTGCTAACTTCACCCACTAATGGGATGTCAAATGTCGTTGGACCATTTACTGTAAATTCTTTGTTTAACTCATACCATTTGCTTTCTGCACCTAACCAAATTCCTTCAAGTACATAAGTACCTTTTGGTAAATGAACTCCATAGTTACCTGTTGCATCTGTCTTAGCTGCATACCAGTTTGGTTGCTCATCTTTTGTACGTACACTGAATTCGATATTGCCTAGTGCATTGCCATTCTTCGTTAATTTACCAGTTACAAGCGGGTTAACAGAGTCTCTTACAACGTCAATATTAACTTGAGTTGCTGTAGCACCTGCTGTAAACGCTGTTTGTGTTTCATACCATTTTGCTTCCCCAGCAACCCAAATACCTTCGATGAAATATTCGCCACTTGGTAATCTTAGGCTAAAGTTACCAGATGCATCTGTTGTCACCGCGTACCATTTTGCAGGAAGTTCCACTGTGCGAATTGCAAATACTTGATTCGCTAATTTCGCCGTACCTTTAGAAAGTGTTCCAGTCACGTTGTCATTGTAAACAGACGCGATATCCACTACTAATTCAGCACCGTCTAACTTACCAGCCGTTACTGTGAATACTTGATTTAATTCATACCATTTCCCTTTTGCATCATCCCAAATACCATCGATTTGGTAGCTTCCATTAGGAAGTGTTAACGCAAATTTACCGTTTCTATCTGTTCTAACTGCATACCAATCTCCAGTTGTACTATGTAAACTGAATGTTAGGTGAGCAAGTGGTGTAGCACCATTTTGTGCTTTACCAACAACATTATTGTCAGCAGTTGGTACATCATATTCTAATGCTTCGATTGTTAATTCTTTCAAACCATTCTCTAAACCATTTGTTAGCGTGAACGTTTTATTGAGAGGGTACCAAGTTGGCGCTACCCAAAGACCTGCAAGATTGTAAGTTCCATCAGCAAGACCGTGTTCGAACACACCATTTGCATCAGAATGAATGTCAGACCATTCACCTGTTGTCGTTTCTTTCACACTGAAAGTAAGATTTGTTAATGGTTGCCCATTTAATGTAACCTTTCCTTGACCAGGTACTGCGTTTGGATCTGGTTGTGGTTCGGTTGGAGTTGTTGGGATAGCTGTACCTTTGAATTCGATCAATCCGATACGGCTAGTTCCACCACTCGCAATGTCTCCAGTATTGCTAGCAGCTTTTTCAGATGTTTTAATCCATCTTACATAAACTACATCTTTATCTTTTGTTTCACTTGGTAAAGCAACATCTGTTAGGATTCCAGAAGCAAATGTCCAGCTATCTTTCGTCGCAACTGTAGATCCAGGTACATCTGTCCAAGTAGTATTATCTAAGCTGTATTGAACCTTGAAATCTCTCGGTCCAGTGGTAGAACTGTATTGCTTTGATGATAGTGTGATATTTTCATATCCTTTAGTTGAGACTGGTACAGCCCAATACGATGGGTTCGCAGTCCAATTTGAAGCGTTTGGAACAGTAACTCCTGACTGTGGCCCGCCGCTATAAGTGAGACTTGCAGGACCAACATAAGATAATGCCTTTTCTTTATTTGCATCTTTTGCAGTGGTTGGTACAAGTTTGTTTGTACCACTAAAATCCCACTTTGCTAGCGATACCGGCGCCGTGTTTGCGCTTACATTGGGAGCAACCATTGCTAACAACAAAATTGCTGTCAGGACAACGCTGATCCATTTTTTTGACCTTTGGAAAATCTTAGCCAAGATTTTTCCCTCCATTTCTTAATTGTTTTTTACCATAATTGAAAGACGAACGAACAATTAGATCGCTTAGAAAGTTTTTCCAATTGTCTGACATCCAACCTCACTTTCGAAAAAAAAATAAGAACTGTTTCCATTTTAGCTAATATTCTACTAAATTACCATATCTATTTGTGTAAATCTTTCGTAAAGAGTAAAAATTCTAGGAAATTAGTACTATACCAAATTATGGTAGTATTTTCACGTGAATTCTGGCCTTGGCGAATGCTAGATGGCTGTTGAAAGTTGGACATATCGGGACAAAGTCGGGCATATCGGGACAAATTTGGTCATATGTATCGAAAAGTTGGGCATATATTTTCAAAGTTGGAAATAAGTCCTGAAAAGTTGGAAATAAAATTTTTTAGTTGGACATAAGTGACAAAAGTCGGGCATATCTGCTAAAAGTTGGGCATATCCTGCAAGCTCCCTTTAACAAAAGAAATGGTTTTACTAAAAAATGCTCATTAATCTTGAAAACCTGTTCAAAAACTAGCAAAAAATCAAAAAATGCTACCTTTTTCAACAAAAAATCTTTAGATTGCTTCATTTTCATAAAAAGCAAAGAAGCCAAGACCTCAAAAGTGAGACTTGGCTTCTTCCCATTCTATTTACTTATTCATTAGCCCAACAAACACGAGGAACTCAGCGAGCATTTTCGCCATTTGATCACGTTTGGTTGGATGGTTTGGATTTAGGTTGCCTTCTTCGTTACCGCTCATGATGCCTGCTTGAACGATTAACTCGATGTCAGCCACAGCCCACTCTTGAACCTTAGCACCATCTTTAAAGTCTGCTACCTTTTTAGAACCATTTAGCTTGCTTGCCTCATAGCCGACAAGTTTCATTGCTCTTGCTAGCATTGCGGCCGCTTGCGTTCTAGTGATGGTTGCATTTGGACCAAAAGTGCCGTCCGGTCTGCCTTGGATAATTCCTGCTTCGTAGGCTGCAATCACTACTGCATAATCGCCAGCGCCTTGCTCCACCGAAATATCCTTGAATTGACCTTTATATTCGCCACTTGGGGTTAAGCCAAGGGCACGAGCGATTAGAATCGCAAACTGGCTACGCGTCATTCCCTCACTAGGACCATAAATCGTTTCGCTCTTTCCTTTAATGATATATTTCGATGCTAGTGTTTCAATATAGCTTTCAGCCCAGTTCTTGCCATTGTTGACATCTTCGAACGTGCGCTCTCCTTGAACGACGACATAAGTGCCAAGTGTATTGCTGCGGATGGTTGCTGTTTTCCCACTGAATACAGTTGGTACTCCGACAAATCCAGCATCTGTTAACTTCACTGCCGTCGCTTTCGATGCATTAGCCGCTTCGTTCAGGGCAATTGTTCTTTCAACAAAACCTTTGAACGTTGTGACAGCTTTTGTTTTACCATCAACCGTTGCCGTCACGAGGAAGTCAACTGGCGAGCTAAGAACCGCCACACCTTTTTCCAAGAAACTGCGTGCTGATTTCACGATACTTACATTGATATCCGCTACGTCTAGAGCTGAAACTGGTAACGTAAGCGAACCAAGTTCATTTTCAATAACAATCATCGCCTTGTTATTTTTATCAGCTAAAGCCTTCACTAACTTAGCGGAGATAGCCACATCGCTAACATTTGCCTTGATGACGATTTTCTCAAGCGCTGTTGCTTTGTTGATTGCAGCTAGAACAGCCTCTTCATTGACTGTGCCTTTATTGTCCTTGACAGTTACCCACTTGTCAGTCAATTCCATTACGCCATTTGTGACAACCGGCTCTGTTGGATTTGGAGTTGGAGTCGGGATTGGGATGACGATTCCGCCACCGCCTCCACCACCATTATCTCCTCCAGGTGGTGGTGTAACCGTTTTAACCGTGAAACGTTGTAGCTCTGTTTCACCCAACTGTTTGCCCCCATAATCAGCAAACTTGTCGCTGACTTCAAGCTCATACGTTGCTCCCGCTTCAAGTGCTGAGTTTGGTACAAATGTAAACGTCTTCGCTAATTTTTTCGTGCTGTCTTCTTCAAAGAATCCTGTAGCGCCGTCAGTTTGCTTATAGCCATTAACTTCGGTTGCATGGACCGTACCTGGAACGATGGTGCGCTCGTTGCCACTGATTTTATAAAGCTTTAGATTTGCTGCTTTATCAGCGGTACTCATTAACCGGTCAAAGGTTACCGAAATCGCTGCATTGCTTTCCACCGTGCTGTTCGCCGCAGGTGTTATGCTTGTTACTCTTGGATCGGTAGTGCGAACCATCGGTACATTTAATTGTGTTTCCGGTGGTGGTACTGTCACAATACGGGAGATATAAGGCTCATAGCCGTCCTTGGTGAAAATAACACGCCAGTCACCTTGGATCACATCCCAACCATAACGACCATTTTCATCTGTGGTTTGTGGGTTCACTTGACCGAAGAATTCGGCATTCCATTTCACCCATTCGCCATTCACCAGCTGCTCGACCACAGCCGTAACGCCTGCTAATGGTTGATCCATGCTTCCTTCAAACACAAAGCCGGATGGATCGATTAACACGATGATTTCCATGATTGGAAGCGTAATCGTGATATCACCCTTCTTGAACGTTAACTCCAGCAACTGCTCACCATAAGAGCTCCAGTCTCCAAGACGACGACCGTCAAAGGTAAACTTCTTCTTATCAGCCGATGCGATCATGTCATACGTTTCACCTAAGAACGTAATCGATGCGGAATCAATCGCTTCATTAAAGTCGACAGTTGTATCGAGTGGTGTTTTTTCTGTGACGGCGAATGTCGCTAATCCTGTGTAAGGGTTAATTTTCACATTGCCGTTCCACCCCGCATACACCGTTAAGTCTTCAATTTGCGGAATGCTTGGTGAATACTTGACGGCTACTTTTTCAGATGTAACCGATTCTGTTCCGTCTAATACTTTCGCTACAAGCGTAAAGCTTTCTTCTGCTGTTGCGTCCTTCACAGGTAATGTGATGTCCGCGAACCACCAGCGTCCTTCGACCTGGACGGTTGATACTAATGTTCCGTTCGCGTAAACTTCAACCGCTGAACCGGTTTTCGCATTACCGTATACTTTGATTTTCTTTGTCGCGGTTTGGGTTGGTGCATTGATGGTGACGAAGAGGATATTCGTTACCGCACTTAACACTTCCGCTCTCTTTTCTGCTGAATCATTGATTGTTGCTGTTGCTTGCACGAGGCTTTCGGATGTTTGGAGCACTTCTGCTTCAAACTTCAGCGTGCCGCCTTTTCCTTTTGCCACTGCGTCAACTGTAATCGCTCCATTATTCCAGGCTACCTTTTGACCATTCAATTGAACGGTATCAGATAGGACCTTCACATGTGCCGGCAGATTTACCTGAAGTGGAACATTGGTCTCGTCAGCGGTGCCGTTATTTTTATAAGAAAGAACGTAAGAGATTGTCTTTCCTGGAACAACGGTTTGCTTGGAAGCCTTTAAGCTGTTTCCTTCGCCAACAAAGCTACCTTGCCCTTTTTCCTGAAGAATGTACATTAAGCCATCTGTTTCCGTAGGAACATTGCGTTCGATAAGCTCAGGAAGCTGATTGTTGCTGATTTGTAAATCATATTGTCCTTCTGCCAGACCAGAAATCTTGAAATAACCGTCAGAACCGGTTCTTGCCCAAGCCTTGTAGTTACCAAGCTTCTCGTTGCTGCCTTCTGCGACTGGCTCGTAGACATAAACGGATACGAATTTCATTGGCTTGTTGTTTTTATCGACAACTTTACCGTGAACGAATGACGCCTTGTTTAATACGATTTCTACGTCATTCTCTAGTTCGGTTGGATCATATGTGCGATCAAAACGCAAATAATTTGGATTCGACACATTCAGTGTCACTTTTTCATTACTGTCGAGACCCTTTAATTCGAAGCCTCCATCTTGATTGGACGTGCCGTTCCCATAGCTCGTATTGCTATAGGCACTGATTTGCGCACCTGAAATCTCTTTTCCATTCCCGTCGACAATTTTACCTGTGATGGTACGGCCTTCATCTAGAGTGATTTGTAATGTTTGGGTCGTTGAATCAATGGTAACAGGATATTGACGGTATTGACGGTAGCCATCTTTATAGATGTTCAGTTGATAATCATCGGCATGAACGACATCTGGAATTGATAATGCGCCATCCTGTAAATCTTCATAATGATAAGAATAGTAACCAGCTGCACTATAATCATTATTGTAGTACGTACTCCAGCTTACTAATGAAACATAGTCAATTGACTCTAGGTTTTCATTTGTAAACTGCAGCGATACTGTTGAAGCTTCGTTAGTCATCTTATCTACTTCTAAGACAATTGGATTCGTACTATCTTTTGTAACCGTAAAGGTGGCCGTCGTATCTTTGTATAGACCTTGACGTGATACCTTTACATGGTATTCCCCAGTGGCCAACCCTTTTAGCGTTGTCACATTGCCCCAAGTGGAGAAGTAACCTTGGTCATTGATATACCCATACTGGATATAACCGGCATTGTTATACACTTGAGCATTCAATTGACGAGTTGGTGTTTGTTCCGTGCCTTTTTCGACAAATTTCAAGGTCACGTCACGGTACAGGGGTAGAGAAATTCCCTGTTGAAGGTCCTTATTTAGACCGTTTGCCAAGGTGATTTTGTTTGTTAAGACGTTATAGAACGTTTTACCACCGTAAATGACATTCACGGAATAGTCACCTTGTGGAAGTCCTTCCCCACTAAAATGACCTTTCCCATCGGTATCGATGCTGATGGTTCTAGAACCGACTAAACGGACAATCGCCTTCGTTGTCAGGTCATCGCCAGCTTCGGTCACTTGACCGGTGATGGTGGCACCTACAACGGTATTAACCTCCTTTGTCAGCTTATTGGTTTCTTCCGCTTGGTCAGAAACAATCCAGCCTTCGACTTTGTTGATTTTGGCGATTCCCTCGGTGATGAGGAATTTACCTTGGTAGGATTTTGTCTCTTCGTTATACGTTAGAGCGACTTCTTTCGTTGCTGCTGCGCCATTTTCTTCGTAGATGACTAGCGCTTTCGCTGTGTAGCCAGATTGGTAAGAGCCTTCTAATCCGATGGCAAGTTCTTGATCGATTTTATAAAGATTAAAGATGCTCTTCGCTCCAACTACATCCAGCTTTGTTGCCACAAATGATGATGTGGTGAAGCTGATTGTCGTAGAAGGTGCTGAAACGTTGCCAGCCGCATCCTTCGCGGTAATTCTAAACTTGTACGTTGTTGCCGGTTGGATGGTTTGGTGAACGTACTCGTTCGTTGTGACTGCTTCTGCAACCGTTTGGAATGGCTCGTTGCCGATGGCCATTTCGACTTTATAGGAAGCCGCATCACTTATTACATCCCAGCTAACCTTCAACGTATTGGAAACTTGCTCGACCTTTACGTTTGTTGGCGACGCTGGTGGTGTTGAATCGACGGTGATGGTCACTTTATTTGATTGAACGTCACCTTGGTAGCCGATTAGGTCGTAAGCACCGTCATTGGCAACATTTAATGTTGTCGTGAAATCGCCTTCGTCGTTCGTTACCACATTTTGTTGCGTGACAAGCGTTGTTGTGCCCTCTTGGAACGCTTTTACTGTTACTGTAACGTCTGGATTGGATTTACCAGATACAGTGATGGTTTTGTTGGTTGTGACGCTGTTGTTTGCTGGTGCCTGTAACGTCACAAACGGATTGTTCGCTTCGATAACGTCGAAGACTTTGCTGTAGGTCGCTGATTTCATTGGACCTACTGGCATTTCGTACGATAATGTGTATTTGCCTGGTGCTAATTTTTTATAATAGTAAAAATAACCGACATTTTGATTCGCTTCTGCTTTATGGACCTCTTTTCCACTCTCATCGGTAATACGAATGATTCCATTTAAATACTCGAATCGAGTGAATTTATCGCCATAATCACGAATGGGTTGTGACGATTGCGCGATTTCGTTATAACCTCTGTAATTGTCCACTTTGGCTACAGCTACTCGAGTTAAAGTGAAATCTCCTGATCTGAAATCGGCACGACCATTGATGTAAAAGTAACCTTCATCGGCACGATGGTCATAGTAATAGGCTTCCTGTCCAGTAAATTCACCTGTAAATTGTAGGGTGGTATTGGACTTAAAGTCACGGCGATCGGTGTATAAACTGTAAAGCCATGGCGTATCGTTCTCTTCGATTCCAACGATACTCATGATTAGACTGGTCTCACCCGGCGTCATATGAAGCTGGCGAAGCACTCTTTTTTGGTACCGGTAATCGATTTCGTTATGATAGCCGATATTTCCATAAATGACGCCAAATCCTTTAAACGGAATTTCCTGGCCATTTTTTTCGACATTGATCGTCACGGTTGGGATATCTGTTAATTTAATCGTTTTTGCCTTGGTTATATTTTGCTTAGGATACTTATAAGAGTAGGCATCACTGCCGTTCATTCCTTCTAAAATCGGCTCATACGTGCCTAGTGTGACAAGCATCGCATTTTTGGTGTTTCCATATAAGCTTACCGTTTGGGTCACTTGATCTTCCAACGTTACCAACAGTCTGTTTCGAACATCTTCCTTCGCTTTTGTCTCATTCACAAAGCTGATGGCCGCTAGTTCTTCATGGTTAATGACATACTCTGATAACGCTAGGAATTCTGCCCCTGTCATTTTTTCATAAGCCAATAGGCCCGTGGATTCATATGGTCCTTGCACACTACCATTCACAACCAAGTAGTATTCCGCATCCGGCTTAATCGGTGCCCCTATTGCATACTGACCTGGGATATTGGTAGGATTCAGATAAAATTCACTGCCACGGTAGCTCTGACCATCTTGCTTACTCACTTCTACTAGCTTTACGTTCAAATTGTTATTTAAACGATAATCGCTATTCGAGTAAGAAAGTGTAAGCTGTTTCATATTTGACGTGTTGCTGCCCACTTCAAAAGAACGATTCATGTGAAGGGTCACGACGTTATTCGGAAATAATTGTTCTTCCAGCACGAGCTGGTATTGACCTTTTTGCTCGGGGTGGACGAACTTCACATTATGCACCAAGTTTGTCGGTATAACATCACCGATGGCCACTTGATTTTGATAAATTTGATAGTTTAATAGGGAATCTGTTGAAACATTTGTCAGTTCATGAACGGCTGAATATCTGCCATCTTCCCCTATCTTCATCTTCTTGATTTTCCCATCTGAACCCATGACATTAAAATACATGTCGTCACTTACCGGAGCAGGATAATCAAGTTCAACGTTCTCTAAATAGATATCTCTGTCATTTTGGTACGATGTATAATACGAAGCCTCATTCGTTTCTGGATTGATATACTGAAAATAAAGCCCACCGTCGAAAGGTTGCTTGATGTCCTCTTCCAAGTTATTCAACCCATTGATATCATACACGTATTTTTGCAATTGATAGAGAAATCCGTTGGCATGTATATCGATATCTAAATCGAAGCTTTTGCCCATTGGGATCTTTGAAAAATCGGTTACATAATAGGTCGATGCTTTCTGTGGGATCCACCATAACTTTCCGATACCAATTTTCGCATCCTCATAGCCTTTTGGGGCTTCCAATTTGATTAACTCTTGGTCTAATTCATCCAAGTTGATCGTTTTGGTTTTATTATCGTCAAAAGTAAGGAGCTGGGAATAATAATAACCGGTATCCTGATCGGTATCGATCAACTGCGCATTGGCCACCACATGCTTATTAGTCGAAATATAGACCTTTTCGTTCGGATTCACGTGTAACGGCCAAGACAAGTAGTTCTTCGATTCTGCATCGACAACCACTAGACCTGCACGACCTACCTCAACCGATTTGTTCGTCTGAAGTGTTAGCTCTGTTAACTGGTCTGCTTTAAAATCGATTGTCGATAAAGAATCAGCCTTTATAGAGCTGTGGTAGTAAATTTTTTCATCCTGGGCATTGTAGCCATCCACGACAACCTCATATTCACGACCCGCTATTAAGAGAGCATTTGGAATAAATGCCTCATATGCCCCATCCACCTCTTGTATCGGTGCTTCGAACATAGAGCTCACGTAATAATAGTTTTCCTCGTAATTGGCGTACATATCTTGATTTACGCGTTCCAGGACGTAAACATATCCATCCGTTAATGGCAACCCTGGTTGCGCTTCGGCTGTCACGACCACCCCATGGATATTGGTGTCGGTTTGATCTTGGAGCTCGAAACTCTTACTTGTCCTCGCTAGTTCTTCTCCACCATTATATAGCGTGAGATTCATCGTTCCTACTCCACTAAAGCTCTCGTTAAACCAAAAACCAGGATTGGATAAAAACGAGGACCTATTGGAATAAACCTGCTGCTCATTTGGATCAACAATGTCCAACTGTGCGGAAATGACATTTCCACTACTACTACTTAAAATGTAGCCATTATTGGAGTATTCGACTGTCACTGCACCGCCATGACCTTCGCCATAAGAGTTCCAATTGATCCCTTTAATATTGACTTCATTCGGCACTAGTGGCGCCTCTATTGTTGTTGCCTTATCAATCACGATACTTGGCTTATACCACCAACCATAAAAGGTTCCATTTTGTAATGAAGCTGTTGTATGAAAATTAATTTTATAGTCCCCAGGTGTCACATATAAAGGGCCATTATAAGGCACGTTGACTCCAACATAAGCTGAATAGGCGTTAGACGTTAGTTGAATGTTATTGATCGTTGCGTCGCCCATTTCGAAGGAGAACGGAATAGCCTGTGTAAAAGCATCCGCAAAGCTAATCGGATCGGTTGTATTCGTCCCGATTGAGGTATGAATTAAATACTGCTGCTGTGATTGGTTTTGCCCCGTCACCATGATGTTTAATGAATCCTCAGAGGTTAGGATTTTAGAAGCCTGTATGTAACTATTAACTCCGACATTATTCTTCGGTATGAGTTTCAGTGAATAGTTTGACTCTAACGGAATACTACTGCGGTCAACCGTTAGTATTTTCGCATTTTCCGCAATTGTAAACGTTTCTAGTTGCGCCAGTTCACTTCCTGATAACTCTTGATAATCGTAATAGGTTAAGATGTCGGTTGCATCCGCATTTTTTCCATAGGTGATGAAAGCTTCGACCCCATAGGTTGCGTTAACTCCAAGCGGTAACCGGTTAAACGTCACTTGTGATTGCATAACCACACCCTCGTACGATTGCCCTGATACTAGGTTATGAGCTATCACCGTTCCATAGGCGAAATCATAGCCTTCGGGAATTTCAAGATTATAGTTTCTTTGTTCGGCTGACGCTGCGCCGGCTATCGTCGGTGCAAACGATGTGAACACTAATAGAAATGCCAGTAATACATGGATAAAGCGACTTCGACTTTTGATGATTTCCTACCTCCTTTTATTCCTGTGTGTTTTGGATTTTTTTCCAGACTGATAGTGAAAGAAGAGCTCCCCCTCTCTTGTACTAACAATATTCCAAAAATGTAAACTATTACAAATTATATGGTAATTTATATCCAGTTAGTAGTCAATGATATTTGTCACGGGGTTTGGTGGGGTGGTGGTTTAGTAAAAAGAAAAGGCCGTGATTCTGGATCACAGCCTGTCTTGTTTAGTTTGTAAAGAGGATTTGGTAGCCTTCATATGGAATGATGAAATCTTCTTCTTGCTCGATATTGATTTTAAATACACTGTAGGACTTGGCTTTGATCTCATATTTGTCTTTGAGCTGGGATTTATAGATGGTTTCTCCCGATTTCGTCAAGATCGTGTATGGAATGTTTTCAAAGCTTAGCTCATGTTCTGTGTTATTCACAACCAAAAAGCTAAGTGTCATTTTGTTATTGATGATCCGGTCAATCGTCAAGGTCATTTTGGACTGCTCATTTGGTGAAATCCTCATAAATTTAATTTGATTGACGTCCTCATTTGAAGCCGATGGCAGGATACTATCCGTGATAGCCACGGTTCCAACGTCTGATAGGTGATTTTTCAAATCAATTTCAATCGTATTTTTACTAGCCGTGCCAGTATAATAGGGTTTCTGATTTTCTTGAAGAAATTCGATGATTAGCGTATTATTCTCTTCTTTATAGTTAATTTTATCGGAATTAAAATCGATGACAGCCTTTTCCAAAATATATCCTCCAATAGTAAGTGTTCAGTTTTTATCATTATAGCATAAATGGGGAAGGGGAATACAATTGGGGATGGTACACGGTGTTTGGGGAATTTTACATAAAAAAACTCTAGAGATTGCTCTCTAGAGTTTTTCTAATTGATTTAGAATCTATTTATTAAGGTGCTACAGGAGCAGCTGTTACAGTAACTTTAACAGTTACAACTAAACCGTTTGAAGTTACATAACCGATTGTTACGTCACCAGCAGCAACACCAGTTACAGTACCAGCATCAGCTTCGTTACCAGTAACTACAGTAGCCTTTTCTTTGTCAGTTGTAGTCCAGAAACCTGTCTTAGGAGCTGTAATATCAACACCATATTGATCAAGTACTTCTAATGCAGCAGCTAAGTTAAGTTTTTCGCCAACTTTAACTGTGTAAGAAGCATCAGCATCGAATGAAACTGTAGTAGGTACAGCAGCAGCTTCAGAAACCGTTACAGTTACTTCAGCAAGCTTAGTTGCGCCGTTCCATACTCCAATTACAGCAGTACCAGCTTTCTTACCAGTTACTTTTAGACCATTTGATTCTGCAACAACATCGTTACTTGTAGTAGAGTGAGTTACTTTACCAGTAGCAAGGTTTACTGATGAACCGTTAGAAGTTTTACCAACTAACTTTAATGTTCCAACGTATTTAGGGTCTGCATCAACTTTGATTGCTGCAGGAGCAGTTAATTCATAAGTTGTGATGTCTGCAGTTTTAACAGTACCCATAGAGATAGTGTGTGCAGAACCAGTTACACCTTTGATAGATACGATGAAGTCTTCGCTGCCAGCAGTTGCAGTTCCAGCAAATGAAGCTGTTTCACCAGTTTTTAATTCTACAGAGTTTTTGTCTGTGTTTAAAGTGATAACATCTGCTTTTTTGTCTTTCGCCTCAACAACGATAGTTTCACCATCTAAAGTGTAAGCTCTGTTGTATTGGTCAACAACTGTTAGGTTGCTGAAAGAGAAGTTAGCTTTAGCGTTTGTGCTAGCTTCGAATAATAATGGTAAGTTTTTAACACCAGTAATTCTAGTAGCAACAGCTTTCTCTTGAATTGTTAGTGAAATGCTGTTTTGTAACACGTTGTTTGCGTAAACATAAACAGTTACACTTCCAGCCTTCTTAGCTTTTAACACTAATTCGTTCTTGCTGTTCCAACGGAAGTCACTATTGCTAACAATAGTATCGTTAGAAGATGCAAAAGTAATATTTTTTCTTTCAGTATTAGTAATATCTTTACCTAAGATTTGACCACCAAATTGGTCGACTGCTTCAAATGGAATTACTACGTCTTCATCAGCTACTACTAGGCTAGCAGGAGCTGCAATTTTGAATGTGTTTACAGAAGCTTTGTTAGCAACTTCAATAGTAATTTGAGAAGTGCTTCCAGTTGCCGCAACTAATGCAGTTAATGTAGCAGTTCCTTTTTCACCAGCAACAAATAATAAGTTACCTTCTTTGTCAGTCGTAATATTTGCGACATCAAGAACTTTTGAGTTAGTTGAAACGAAAGTAACACCGCTAATTGTTGGAACAACTACTTCTTTTCCATCAACTAATTTCTTAGTAGTTTGGTCAGCAGTTAACTTAATTTCTTTTCCATATTGGTCTAACAAGTTGTACTTAATTTGTACATTTTTGTCGCCATCGTAAATACGAACTTGATCTTTTGGAAGAACAACTTCACCAAATGCGAATGTAGCACTTGCTACTTCGTTGATAACAGGAAGAGTTGCAGATACGTTTAGACCTGTTTTGTAAGCAATTGCGATAACAACTTTGTCATCTTTAGCAGCTTTTGCAAGGTCTAAAGTGAATTTATCAGCAGCTACTGATACAGCTTCACCTTTAGTAGCGTTGAATGCTGTGATTGTGAAGTCTGCACGGTTTAAAGTCATTTTCTTACCATATTGGTTAGCTAATGTGATGTTTAATGCAGCTCCGTCTTTCTTTTCAACACCAGTTGAATCGATTGTTAAAGTTGTTGCAGTTTCAGCTTTCACTTCAACTTTAGCAGCATCTTTTACACCAGTTGTAGTAACTTGGTACTCACCAGCTGGTAGGTTGAATGAGCTTTCTAAAGTTACAGTTTTTCTATCTTCACTGTAAGTAGCTTTAGTGTTGTAAGGAACTAGGCCTTTCTTCAATTCTACAACTGCATCTGTAGGAAGAGCTTTGTTGTATTTAACTTCGATTTTGTTAACGTCAACAGCTTTTGCAGCTTCAACTTTAAGTTCACCTTGTGCTTGAGCAACAAGTGTAACTGTACGGTTGAAGAATAAAGCGAATTGAGAACGTTTAACAGCATCTTTAGGATTGAAGTTGCCATCCTGTAATTTTGTTAATTCGTGTTGAGCAAGAATTTTGATAGCAGCTTGTGCTTCAGCTGAAAGATCAGCGATGTCTTTAACTTCAACAGCTTTGCCGTTGTCTTTAAGACCGAAACCAGCTACTAAAGCTAAAGCCATGTCTCCGCGAGTCATTGGAGTTGCTGCAGCAAATTTTCCACCAGCAGGGATAACTTTTGCATCAACTAATGCTTCTGCATATGGAGAGTAGTAGCTCTTTGCAGTTAAGTCTTCAAAAACGTTTCCAGCTGGAGTAGCTTTTGGAGTTAACTTAAGAGCTTTAACAGTCATCTCAGCAGCTTGACCGCGAGTGATTGTTTGGTTTGGCTTGAAAGTGCCATCTTGGTAACCTTGGATTACATTTAATCCAACTAATGCAGTGATTGCATCAAGTGTTTCTTGATCTTGACCAGCAAGGTCAGTGAATTTTACTTCTGCAGCAGAAGCAACAGGTGCGATAGCAGATGCTACAACAGCAGCAGAGATAGTTCCAGTTAGGAACTTACGGTAAGACTTTGGTTGGTAAGCCATTACTTTATTTCCTCCTCTTAATTAAGCTAAATATTTAACTGAGTTTATATGAGAGTCTTGATTTCTCGCGTTCTCTCAAACTCTGTTTTTAACAATTACAAATACTAGTATAGAATCTTGTAGAAACAATGTCAACGATTTACGACTGGGATTATATTACCAGTTCGTTAGAAAGACATGTTATATCTATAAAATTCGTAACTGCCTACCTACTATTCTACAAAAACTGTCAAAAATAGCAAGGATTTTTCATTATTTCCTGGATTTTTTCCTCAACATCTTAATCATATGTCTCTTTTTTTCATATTATTACTATTTTTCTTACTATTTTGTTACAGAATTGTAAAACTACAATTCTACAAAATATGATAAAGTTTTCTATGAAGAGACATGGTGTGAGGTGGTTTTCCTAAATGATTAGACGAACGACTTTGATTTTGGTTTCACTTTTTTGTATTTTTTTCTTTGAAAAAATAACTTTTGCGAAAAGCACGGGCGAAACTCCCGTGAATTATGATCAATTGGTCCCAATTGCGAAGAAGTTTATCGGTGTTCCATACGCTTGGGGCGGCACGCAGCCGAGCGGTTTTGATTGTTCAGGATACGTCACTTATGTTTTCGATCAATTGAATATGAAGCTACCACGCATTTCTCGCGATATGGCGAAGGTCGGTAGTTCGGTGAAACGCGCTGACTTGCGTGTCGGTGACTTAGTTTTTTTTAATACATATGGAAATGATATCTCTCATGTAGGTATATATATAGGAAACAATGAGTTTATTCACTCACAAGATGGCAAGGGTGTTTCGATTAATTTACTAAATGACCCGTTCTATTGGGGGAAGAAATATGTCGGGGCGACGCGGGTGTTGGATTATGAGTTGGATGCCGGCAGTTTCCAGGATATAAAGAAGTCGCACTGGGCATTTGAGGCTGTTTCAAAACTCGGGCGCGCAGAGTTAGTTGTGGGTTATGAGGATAGTTATTTTTTACCTGAGGAAAAAATGACCCGTGCCGACATGGCGGCATTGTTGGCTGTAGCGTTGGAATTGAATTTAGCGAACCGCAAGCAAGTGTTTAAGGATGTGCCGAGTGGCCACTGGGCGGTCGGTGCGGTGAATGCGTTGGTGAAAGAAGGCATTGTCGCGGCGGAAGGTCCGTTTCGTCCTGATGCGGTCGTCAAGCGCGAGGATGTGGCGCTGATGTTTGACAAGGCTTTTAAGTTGAAAGCCAATGCGGCTTCAGTGCGCGAGGTATCGTTGAGCGATGTTTCGGCGAGCGACCCTTCGTATGGAGCAATTCGTCGGTTGGTAGCCTCCGGTGTGGCCGTTCCGGGTGGAGATGGATCGTTCAAGCCTCGTGAAGAAGTGACGCGCGCACAATATGCGACGTTTTTGTATCGGGTATTATTTGAGATGTAGATTGGGATTTTGAGTTAATGGTGATTGGCTGGGTGCCCGGGTTGGGTGCTCGGCTTTTTTTGTGGGGATTTGGGCAGGGTTGTGTGTAATTGAATCGAGTTTCTACTATTTATATAGTAAGAACAAATGGTGTTTAGGAGGGTGGATTTGATTTATCAGCTAACCCCCTCTAACGCCAAACCAAAGCGACCTTTTCTAGTTATAGAAGGCTGGTGCCACCAGGGCACCAGCCTTCCTTTTCCTATACACATATCATCTGCAAAAAACACCCAAAAATACAACCCTTTAGCACTTTAAAAAATTAGGGGACAGTCCCCACATGCTTTAAAGTGCTAAAGCGCCGGGAAGTTCCGGCGCTTTTTTATTTTCGCATTTCGATGGTTCGCATGAGGAATAGTGCGAATTGGGCTTTGGTGACGTCGCCGTTTGGACGGTAGGCTCCGCCTGCAGTGACAGTAATTTTGTTAAAGGCTAATGAGTTAATGTCATTGTAGCTCCAGTCGGTCTTCTTGACGTCGGTGAAGCTTACGCTTGTCGTTGGTTGGTTGTAAACCTTGTCGTACGCCCGCACCAAGATTGCCGCCATCTGGGCTCTTGTTAAGTGACCTGTTGGTCGGATCGTGCCGTCTTTTCCTAGGATGCCATGAGCTTCGGCGATGGTCATCTCTTCGTAGTTGGCATCGGTCGGTTTCATGTCAGTGGCTTTCATTTTATAACCGTCAGGCAGCGTTAAGCCAAGCTCTTTTACTAGCATGGTTGCAGCTTCGCGGCGCAGGATTGGCTTGTTCGGATTGAACTTACCATCCGGTGTGTTGGCAATTAAATTTTTCAATTGAAGATACGTGACCGCACTTGCTTGTTCACCGATGGCCACATCTTTGAAAATGGTTAACTTGTCAGCGGATTGGATATTCGATGATGAGAGGTAGCCCTTCACACCGTTCATATTGACTTCGTACATATTATAATGGTTATCCGCTTTGTCGACTTCATACGGGCCGCTGACGATTTCAAGCGGCGTATAATGCGGTAGCTGCTTGATTTCAGCACCGTTGACGCTATCGCGAAGTCTGGAATAAGTAAGCTGATTATTTAGCGTGTAAGCCGTTTGCCCCTGGGCCAGCATTTGCGTTGATTTTGTTTTGGTCGTCCATCTATAGTCGCCTTCAGGGAACACCATTAGATCCGGTTTATCAGGGTACGGATAACGAATATCAACCTTTGGTGTTGGACCGATTGGCAGCAGACTTTTGTCGCGAATCGCTTTAATAACCGTTTCCTGATAGGCTGTCGTTGGATTTAGAGTCGGGTCGTTGCGTTTCGAGAGTCCGTTGTAGGCCATAATGGCGAAGTACCAGTTTTCAATTATCTCTGGATTTTTATCATTTACCTTTGGTAAGTTGGGATTTCTAAATTTTTCGAGTAAAATTTTTGCCCCAATCTCGATGTTGTAACGTGTGTTCCACTTTAATGCTTCTTTATCGATGCCCTTGGCTGTAGCCTCTTCATCGGACAGCGTTATTTGCATGATGCCGATTCCACCGTCTGTTGGATTAAGAACCGGGTTACCGGCAGCATCATATTGCTTCATTCCATTTTCGACATAAGCTATCGCCTTGAGAATCTCCGGTGGAATGCCGTTTTCAGTGGCGACTTCACGTAGCATCGTCTTGACCTCTGCATCACTGTAAATTTTCGGATCTTTGCTCGGCGTTTCCGCAGCAGAAGTCGTGGTAGCTTGTGAAATCAATCCAGAAATTAAGAGACTTGTAGTTAAAAAAAGTGAAAATACCTTCTTTTTCATTGTAAATTGGCCAACCTCCCTATCTAGTACTCTCCTATTATAGCAAAAACTTAAGATCAAAAGCTTTAAATGACCTCTTTTTGGTAAAAACCACCATTGGACCATATTTTATTTACTCAAAATGGCAATATATTTACCCATAACGTAGATTTATTTACCTCTCTTAGCAGGATATTTACCTAAATCACGAACATATTTACCTTTTTCACAAAACCGTCACAAACCCTTTAGCCCTTTAAAGCATGTGGGGACTGTCCCGCTGCGCTTCACCGCGTTAAAGCGCAGCGGGACTGTCCCCACACGCTTTAACGCATTAAAGGAATGGCGGGGCCCTGGGGGCCCCGCCATTCTTTTGTTTGTTATTGTTTTACAAGTGTTAATGCGTAGCCTTCGAGGCTGGTCATGCCGCCTGCTTCTTCTACGACGATGTAGTATTGGCCTTTTGGCAGGGTTAGGGTGCCGATTTCGAAGTCACCCATGCCGTAGTTGTCGAAACGGGCCATCTTTTTGCCCTTTGCGTCATAGACGGTCAGAACGCCATCTAAATGCATTGGTGTCTCCAACACCGCCAAAAACTTCGAATATTTGTCAAGCTTCAGTGAGTAGTAATCCTTGTCACCGAAGTCGATACCTGGGTTGAAGTAACCTGATGCTTCGTAGCCTACAACCGCACCGCCATCTTTAATTTCCTTCATCTTCAGTGGTGCTGAAGGGATGTTGCCCTTTACGACGGATCCAGCGTCTTCATCCTTGACATTCCAATTGTGTAGCCCAATTTCATACGGTTGAACGGATACATCGCCGTCCATCGTATAGCCGTTCAATACAAAGAAGTATCCAACGCCCTTTTTCGCTCTGAACGAAGCTTCGGTATTTAACGTGTACTGGTTCGGCTCTGCTCCGGTCACTTTGCCCGCTTCCTCTGGGTCAATTTTCATATTGCCATTGGTATCCTCAATAATCGTTGCAAAGGCGAGTAACGGGTTCCGAAGCTGTTCTGGGAGCTTCTCCCATTCTTCCGGTGAGAAGGCTTGTGGCTGAACCGTTAAGGATAAAAACTTATCCTCGTCGCCACGGTTTTTATAATAGTAGTAATCCGTATCGGTTGAATAAATCAGATGGTTCTTCGCCTTCTGGCCAGGTGCCAACACGGTTGCACGTGATTCATTGTTTAAATCAAAATCCTGAGTTTCCGGGACATCCATCAGTTTCTGCGAAGTCACCACATATGCCTCATCGGAAGCTTGGTAACGGTCGTTCATGATCCGGATGTAGTATTCCTTGTCTTTTTCAAGCGCAATCGATCTGGTTAGATCAACGGTTTCGCCCCACATTAAGCCATAAGTCCAAATATAGGAAATTGGCACGAGGTCGTTATTTTTCGCATCATAGGACAGGATTTGAACGACCGGCAGGAATTCAAGGCCATTTGGTTTAGCTAATTCAAACTCATAAATCGTATCGGCTTCGGCCGTAAATTTATAAAAATCCTCGTCTCCGCCAAATTGGATTTTTCCTTCCAACTTGCCGCCAAGCGTGTATGGCAATGCTTTTTCCTTCACGATATTCACCATATTGGCATCCATATAGCGGTAGTATGGCATGTCGGCAGCTTTTTCCATTGCCGATTTAAATTCACGACGTTTCAGTTCTTGGTACGCTGCTGGTGCCATTTCACCTTTTGTTACGGAATCTTCTGGACGCGGCCCTCGTTCTGGGAATCCATCCTCATCCGGTTCCGGTACAACTTTTTCCGCCTTCAGCGTATATGGCGTATTCGAGTTTGGAACTGGCTTATCGGTATTCGGCGCTCCACCCATCATCATTTCAAACCAGAAATCGCGTTTCGGCTCGGCGGAAACCTCGATTAAGTAAGTCATTTCCGGAATTGCCTCGAAACTAACTTTTTCCCCTTCACTCACACCGTTAACATTCGCATACTGAATCATCGGCTTTTCCCAATAATATCCTGGTGGGAGATCAGGTGGTGGCGTCATGAAGAAGTCTTGTTCGAAATAGACCGCTATCGATGAATCGATACCAGGTACGGCTGACAAGTCAAATTTTACCGTAGTAGGCTCGGTGACCGTGAAACGGAAATAGTCCTTGTCTGCTTCCTTCGCTTCAGCGTCGACCGCAAAGGTTAACGTATCCTTCACTGCGGTTCCGCTATTGAACGGCAGCTCAGTAATCACGATTGGCTCAGTTGCCGTGACGTTGTCAATCTTCATTTCCTTTTCCTTCGTTAAGCTAAGCGTGTAGATTGAAGCTCTATCATAATTGCCATAAACGTCCTTCACCCCAACAAAGAGTGTACCCGGCTCCTTCGCTTGGAAGAATCCGCCCTCGCGCTTGCCTTGCTTCGCATCGTTGATTTGGTACGACTCCTTTTTGCCATCAGCGGCATCTGGGACGAAATCGAAGATCATTTTATAATTAAAATTTTTCGCGCCATCGAGCAACGCTTGCGTACCCTCGCCTTTTGCGAGTTTCACCTTGTACCAGTGCGTTTCGCCAGCAGAGGCGAATCGGCCATTCCATTCCTTCTTATCGCCAGTTAGCTCTTCAGCCTTCTCTTTATCATTTTTCACGTCGAACTTCGGCAGATTTTTGAGGTCGAAGTTCATCGCCTTTACCGGGTCGACTAAGCCAGCGCCGTATTTAATGTCATAGCCGAGGTCACCAAGGTCTTTGGCGGTCATTTTTAAAATCGCTTCAATCTCGATCGGCTTTAGGTCTGGGTGCTTGGATAATAGAAGCGACACGACTCCGGCCACTGCTGGAGAAGCCATGGACGTTCCTGAAGCTTCAGCAAAGGTTGAGCCTTTTTGCGGATAATAGATGGAGCTGTAAATCGCTTCACCTGGTGCCGCTAGGTCAATGTTTGCCCCGTAGCTTGAGAATTTGGAGAGCTTATTTTCCCAGTTTGTTGAGCTGACGGCGATGACGCCCTCGTAGGCAGCAGGGTATTCAACCGATTCACCGTAGCTGTTTCCGGCCGCTGCGACGATGGTGATGCCAGCGTCAACCGCTTTTTGGACGGCTTCGGCAAGGATTGGTGATTCCATCGGGCCACTTAAGCTCATATTGATGACTTTGACATTTTTACTAATCGCATAAAGAATACCTTCCGCAATCGTATAGTCGGATGTGTAGTATCCTCCGCTAAAGACGTCAATTGGTAAAATCTTAGCGTTTGGATTGATCCCATATCCGCCAACACCGTTCCCCTTTTCAGCTGCGATAATTCCAGCGACATGGGTTCCATGGTCAGAGGTAATCGGCTGGCGCGACGGATTCATGACGCTATACGGCGGCAGGACGCGTCCCTTTAATTCGGGATGCTTAATATCCATTCCGGTATCAATAACGGCAACTGTTACGGCGTTATTGCCAGCGAGGCGTTGAGCCTTATCGATGCTGAGTAACTCAAGATGGTACATTTGCGTTGCCTTCGGATCGGATGCGATGGAAGTGGTTTGATATGTAACACTTGGTGAAACGCTGGTTACTTTAGGTTGCTGTGTGTAAAATTTTACTACATCGGACATCTTTTGCCCTTTGGAGAGCTTCACGATGTCGTAGCCGAGCGACGGAATCGAGCGCTCAAGCTTTACACCTGATTGGCGGTGCAGATTAGCAGGTAATTTGGATTGATATTTGATTACTAAAGTATCGCTAGATAACACATCTTTTTGGTTGTTTGCTAGTTTTTGATCATACGTCAGCTTATTTTTGACAGTCGTGGTTTGTTCCTTCACGGCTGCTTGCGAAAAGCTTGGCACGAGCAAAGATGAAGCCAACCCAACGGATAGCGTCATTCGATGCCATTTCTTCATGGATTATTCTCCTCCCCCATTATATGACTCAACTAGTATAGACGAATCAAACTGGAAAAGGTTTCAAATATTCTATCAAAATGGGAAAATAGTAACAAACCCCTTTAACCCTTTAAAGCATGTGGGGACAGTCCCCACACACTTCACCGCGTTAAAGCGTAGCGGGACTGTCCCCACATGCATTAATGCGGTGATGTGTTGGGGTGTTTTTCTGGTGGCGCGGGTGGTGTTTGGTTTAGGGGTGAAACATGTTTCAATCGGTGTTATACTGTTTTATGTAAATGAGTGCATACTATTTCTATGGAAATTGTAAATATTGGAGAGATCTTTAATGATAAACTATTTCAAAAAAATGGTCGGGATGGATGATAGCAAACGTTTGAAAAAGTACTATCAAACGGTTAATCAGATTAATGCGTTGGAGCCGGAGTTTGCCGCCCTTAGCGACGATGAACTTCGCGCCAAAACGACCGATTTTAAAGAAAGATTGGCCGCTGGTGAAACGATTTTCGATATTCAGGTTGAAGCGTTTGCGACCGTTAGGGAGGCGGCAAAACGCGTCCTCGGCATGCGTCATTTCGATGTTCAGCTTATTGGCGGGCTCGTGTTGGCGGAGGGAAATATCGCCGAAATGCCGACGGGTGAAGGAAAAACACTAGTGGCCACATTACCTTCCTATTTACGAGCATTAGAAGGAAAAGGCGTTCACGTTATTACGGTAAACGAATATTTAGCACGCCGCGACAGCGAGCAAATGGGACAAATTCATGAGTTTCTAGGCTTGACTGTTGGCCTTAACTTGCCGCTGATGGAAGGTGACGAGAAGAAGGCGGCATATCTCGCCGATATTACTTATGGCGTCGGTACCGAATTTGGATTCGACCATTTACGTGACAATATGGTGTTTGAGGTGGGCCACCGCGTACAACGCCCGTTCCATTTTGCCATTGTTGACGAAGTGGACAGCGTTTTAATCGACGAGGCGAAGACCCCATTGATTATTGCTGGTAAAACAGATGTCAGCTCTGATTTGAGTTATCTGTGTGCACGGATTGTAAAAACCTTCGTTTTGGATGAGGATTTTATCCATGACGTTGAGTCCAATACAACAAATTTAACAGATGAGGGCATTGCCAAAATTGAAAAAGGTTTTAACATTGATAATCTTTATGATTTAGAGCATCAAACACTCTACCATTATGTCATTCAAGCATTGCGCGCCCGTGTCATGTTTAAGCGCGACGTTGACTACATCGTATCAGATGGAAAGGTGCTATTAATTGACATGTTTACCGGACGTCCAATGGAGGGGCGCAGCCTAAGCAATGGGCTTCACCAAGCGATTGAAGCCAAGGAAGGTCTAGAGGTCACTCCCGAGAACAAAACGCAAGCTTCTGTTACCGTGCAGAACTATTTCCGCCTCTACCCACGTTTGTCTGGTATGACGGGAACCGCAAAGACGGAGGAAAAAGAGTTCCAAGAACTTTATGGCATGAATGTTATTCAAATCCCAACAAATCGTCCCGTTGCACGCGAAGATTTAAGCGATTTTATTTTTATGACGATTGAGCAAAAATATCAAGCCGTAGCTGAGGAAGCAAAGCGTATCCATGCAACTGGACAACCTATGCTAATTGGGACGACGTCTATTTTACAATCAGAAAAAGTTGCTGAGTTCCTAGCCAAGGAAGGCCTTTCGTTTGAACTGTTAAATGCTAAAACCCTTGAACAGGAAGTTGATTTGATTTCGAAGGCTGGGCAAAAGGGACAAGTTACGATTGCGACCAATATGGCTGGGCGTGGTACTGATATTCGCCTAGGAGATGGGGTCGAGGAGCTCGGCGGTTTATATGTGATTGGAACAGAACGCCATGAATCCCGCCGGATTGATAATCAGTTAAAGGGACGCTCTGGACGTCAAGGTGACCCAGGAAAATCGCGTTTCTTTATCTCTCTGGAAGACGAGATGTTTAAGCGTTTCGCCGAAGAAGAGTTGGAAAAGGTCAAACGCATCGTAGCCAATTCAGTTGATGATGAGACTGGTTTGATCAGCAATAAAAAGGCGAAGGAATTTGTCGATCGAACACAGCGAATTTGCGAGGGTGCGAGTTTCTCGCAGCGCGAGTATAACTTGAAACTTGATAATGTCATTAATGATCAACGTCGTACGATCTATGAGCTACGCAACCGTGTTCTTGAAGAAAAGGACCAGCTTCCAATTATCGAACCAATGATTATTAGCTATGTTGATCGCATATTCGATGAGGTTTGTAATGAGGAATCCATTCCGGAAAACTGGGATTTAAACGGTCTGGAGCATGATTTAGTCCGGGTTTTCGCCGACCGTGATGTAACATTTCCTGAGAACTTACCGATCAAAGAGGAACTACGCAACTTCGTACAGCCAATTTTGGAGGATTACTTAGAATCCTTACGTGCTACCCGCGATAGCTCTAGCCATCAAGAAATTTTTGGACGGATGCTTATTTCGCTCATTGATATTCATTGGCTTGACCACATCGATGCAATGGAGCGTCTAAAAGAAGGTGTGGGACTGCGTAACTATAGCCAAGAAGACCCAATGCGCCAATTCGAACGAGAAGGCCTTGAACTATTCACCATCATGTACCACAACCTAGAAGAAGACGTAGCCAAAGAAACCAGCCACATCCGTTTAACCCTTTAACGCATTAACGCAAGTGGGGACAGTCCCCACATACTTTAACGCGTTAAAGCGTGTGGGGACTGTCCCGCAGTGCTTTAACGTGTTAAAGGATTTATTTGATTAGGAGGTTTTGGTGTATATGTTGTCTTTTTTTAAGAAAAAGGATAAGAATGTTGAGAAGCAGGGCTCAGATAGTGTTGTGGATTCTAGGGATCTTTTAGGTGATGAGGAGATTGCTCAGGGTCAAGATTCAAATGAGGAAATGGTTACAACTTCTTTATCTTTTCACCCAAATATGCAGATTTCCACTGAGGATAATTATTATTTCACCTTTTTACATAATCAATTGCCAGCTCTTCCGCCCCATCAATTAGCTTTATCTGGAATTGAAATTAAACAAGATGGGGATAATTGGTTTGCCATTGCCTTTATTCGAAATTCCATGCCAAAGGCTGTTCAGCTTGGAGCGACATCCCTTGTCCTGATGAGCCCTGACGGAGAAAGATTAGGTAGCAAGGTGTTTAATTTGAATGAACTCGGGCCGCTCCCACCACATAGCAGCCGTCCGTGGCCCTTCCATTTTCACCAGTCTGATTTACAGGTTGAAACCCTGCCAAAAGAAGGCTGGACGCTCGCGTTCGAATTACTGCCTAAAAACCGTTTAGATTTGGCCGAAAGCTGGGAGAAGCAACTTCCCCAGGAGGACAAAGATCGCTTAACCGAGCATCTGGGAAGTCTTCCATCACCACAACCTGGTGAAGTGAACTTGGCTGGTATCAGTGGAAAAGTCGCACCAAATGGAAGCCTGGTCATTACCTTGTTTATACGCAATGGGAGCTCCCAAGACATTCATATCGAACAACTTCCCCTCTTTATCGAGGACGCCACAGGGGAAGTAGTTGCCAAGGGAATTTTCCAACTCCAAGACTTCAGTGTAAAAGCACTTAGCAGCAAACCTTGGACCTTTATTTTCCCAAAAGAAATGCTTACCAAAGAACATGTGGACCTATCAAAATGGCGCGCTTACCCACCACAAGTGGAGGAAAGATAGGAACATCACAGGCATCAAAAAAACGCTCAGCTCGGAGACTGGGCGTTTCTTTTTCTCTATTAAGACAGAAAAAACACCTATCTATTTCTAGACAGGTGTCTTTTCTACTGGGCTACCAACCGAGATTCTATGCAAAAGCAGAAGGAAATAAATTTCTGTTACAACTCTATATTACCATTAATAGTCATATTACTCAAATAGATTTTAATGAAATCCAAAAAGAATTTTATGGAACTGTTGGCAAGGGAGAAAGTCTCGTTTTTTAGAGAATTTTTCTGTTTTTCCGAGAATTCCTATAACCATTTGACTATCAATTAGCTAAGTCCAAATCCTCATTTTTCCGACAAAATTGGAACCTTTTCGGAAATATTTCGAACCGCCAATACCTATTTTTTCGAGGTAATCGCTCGGATTAAAAATAGAGGCAAGACCGCTTGGCGTTTGATCCGCCATGGCTCTTTTAGAAGGCGGTACAGCCACTCGAGGCCGAGCTTCTGAAAGGACTCAGGGGCGCGTTCAATTTTACCCGAAATGACATCAAACGAGCCACCGACCCCCTGGTACACACAAGGATGCAACTGCTCCTTATTGGCGACAATCCAGTTTTCCTGGGCCGGGCTACCCAGCGCGACAAAAATAATATCCGCCTGCGACGCGTTGATCGTATCGCGGACCACCTGCTGATCCTTTTCATAGCCGTTCAGTGTACCGGCAATCTGGATGCCAGGGTACATTTCTTCTAACTTTGCTTTCGCCTCATCCGCACGACCCGGCTTACCACCATATAGAAAGATGCGTTTACCGTGCTGTGCCGCCGCTTCGCAAAGCTTCAGCATCATATCAATCCCCGTCACCCGCTCGCGAATCTGACCGCCCTTGAATTTTGAGGCAAGAATGACACCAATCCCGTCTGGTATTTGGAAGTCAGCACGGTTGAGGAGCTGGCGGAGCGACTCGTCCTCCTGAGCCTTTATAATTTTCTCGGGATTAATCGCGACAATAAACGCCTTCTCCTTGTTGTCAATCTTCTGAAGAAGTTTCGCCGTAAGCGACTCATAATTATCGCGCGACACATCCACGCCAAGTATAGATTCTTTCATGAGTTCATCACCTTTAATTGGTATTTGGGCACTTTAACGCTTTAAAGCATGTGGGGACTGTCCCCACATGCTTTAAAGCGTTAAAGGAACTGGATGGTGCTTAGGTTAGATGCCCATGCCCATCCAGTTTGTATGTTCCCCATTTAGTTATTTTTCGAATCTCCAAGTGTGAAAACTTCAAAGCCGGCTTGTTCCCAGACACTGCGGTTTAGACAGTTTTTCGCGTCAAGGACTAGCTTCGTGCGCATTTTATCAGCAATGGTCGCTGGATCAAGTTCCTTGAAGTTTGCGTGCTCCGTCAAGATGATAATCATATCAGAATGATTGGCTGCTTCATCCAATGACTGCGTTTGTTGCGCAATTTTATTATCCTTAATATGCGGATCGTACGCTGACACGTCCAAGCCAAGCTCCACCAAGTGATGGATAACCTCAAGCGACGGGCTTTCGCGCATGTCGTCGATGTTCGCTTTGAAAGCAAGTCCAAATGCCGCTACCCGTGGATGTTGAATGCCACGCGCATCAAGTAGACGCTTCGCCTTTTGCGCCGTGTATTCTGGCATGCTATCATTCGTTGTCCGTGCTAAGTGAATCATTTTAGCAAGGGTTGGCTGTAACTCAACCATGAACCATGGGTCGACCGCGATACAGTGGCCGCCAACGCCAGGTCCTGGTAGATGGATGTTTACGCGCGGATGGTGGTTTGCCAGCTTAATGGCTTCCCATACGTTCACTCCAATTTTCTCAGAAATCTTCGCTAGCTCGTTTGCAAACGCAATGTTTACGTCGCGGTACGTGTTTTCGATGACCTTTACCATTTCCGCCGTGGTGGCGTCGGTCACGTGAATTTCGCCTTGGACGAACGTTTTGTAAAGCTCAACTGTTAGGCGGCTAGACTCTTCGTTAATCCCGCCGACGATGCGGTCGTTTTGCACAAGTTCAATGAACACGCGACCAGGAATGACGCGTTCTGGTGAATGCGATACGTATATATCAGTGCCGATTTCCAGGCCGGTTTCTTTTAAAACTGGTAGCATAATGTCCTCGACGGTGCGCGGTGGCACGGTTGATTCGAGGATGACTAGATTGCCCTTTTCCACGAATGGAACGATGGATCTTGTTGCGGCACGAACGTATTCAAGGTTCGCCGTTTTGTCCGGATTAATTGGGGAAGGAACGGCAATGATAAACACGTCGGCCTTTTCCGGGCTTGTTGATACGGTCAGGTTGCCGCTGTCAATCGCTTCGTTGAGGCGCTCCTGTAACCCATTTTCTTCTATATGTAATTGCTTTTTCGCAATCATGTTGACAGCTTTTTCGTTGATGTCCATTCCGTGGACCTTATGGCCATGGTTGGCAAACATAACCGCCGTCGGTAGTCCAATATATCCTAGTCCAATAACACAAAGCTTTTTCGACATATGAATTGTCTCCTTTTCTATACTCGGGGCAGGAGGTCGGTGGGCAGGTTGTCCTAGACTCTCCGGGTCTCCCCTCGTTAACGCACAAATAATAAAATCCAAATGCTATTATATCGAAAAAAACCTAATGGTCATAGCATTTTCTCTGATTGTTATAAAGTTGTAATACGTCTAAACCTTCAGTCTAGCATTTTTCATAGTATGCCCATTTTCTAAAATGATTGTAAAATATCTCATTTTATAATGCAAACATCCTCCAACCAAAAATTTTACCCCTTTAACGCGGTGAAGCATGCGGGGACTGTCCCCACATGCTTCACCGCGTTAATGTGTTGGTGTTTTATTTTTCGTCTTTGATGTAGGTGTAGCGGTTGCCTAGGTGATCTTCATAGATAAATGAGTAGGCGAACGGTGTGGTTTCAGGTTTGGCATAAGTGACAATATTCGGTCCTTTGCTAAGGATAAATTCTCTTTGGTCGAGAACTCTCATATCTGTCAAAGACAGGTGTACCAATAACTTTAGTTTAATTTCGCGCGCTGTTTCAGCAGTGAGTCCTACCAAAAGCACCCGACCTTCACTATCGCGAGCAAAATGAATCGATTGTGAGTATAACCATGATGGATATTGTTTTTTAGAAACTTTGCCTTCTTTTTTTAATTCCACACCTTGTTCGTTCTTCGCTCGAATAATATATACATAGTCATCTTCCGTTACCACGTTACCACTATCATTTCTTCCGTTCCAACTGAAACTGTGAACCCCTTTTTCAATCACTTGATTTCTCCAAACCGATTTCTGCCTGTAGCCATTTTTATCAACAATATCAATAGAAACTGTTGCTTTCTCAGAAATCTCGAAAAAAACCTCCGCCCGTTTGTTGCCACTATCCAAAAACTGCACGGTTTCAGGAGCATCAATTTTAATCTCAGTTGAAATAAGCGATATATTACCAACGAAAATGCCTTGTAGCCCATACGAATCACTCAGCGTAATCCGATATTGATACGTTCCGGGCCAAATACCATAGCCATTCCAGGCAAAGCTATGCTCTCCTAAGGCTACTTCCTTGTTTTGCAAAATTTCTGCGATCACTTGCTGCCCTTTCAACACTTCGACCGTAACCTTACCGCCTTTATCGATTGTAAATGGAACGGTAATCTGTGTCCCCTGAAGGATGTCAACGTTCTCCAAAGAGGTTACTTTCGGTGTTTGCCAATGTTGCAGGGTAAACGGTTTTCCCTCCATCGTCATCGTATTACCAGCCAAATCGCTCATCTCAAGAGAATAGCGATATTCCCCCTCTGGACTCACCGCATTATCCACATCCAGGCCGTCCCAAAGCAGGTTCACCGTCCCCGCGAAATAGGCCGTCTGCTTGGCCAGCTCACGCACCGTTTCACCCTTACTGTTCACAATCCGAACGTTTGCGGTCACTTTTTCCGACAGCAATAATTGTGCTTTATAGTTGCCTAAACCATCCATTCTAAAAATGGTCCCAGGTAACAAGAGTGATGCTTTCGGTTTTTGGCTATCGATAATTACCTTTGTTGTCAGTTTCTTTCCACTTACTTTATTACCTACTGCAACAGAAGTCACCGCCAACTGATAGGTTCCATCCTTTTTTAGCGTACTGCCCGTCCAACTTAGGGTCTGCTGTCCGGGTTGAAATGGTTTTCGATAAGCAAGGGTAGCCATTTTTTTGCCTGCCTGGTCATAAATGACAGCGGTAACCTTTGCTTCTATATTTAGTTCGAATGGAATCGTTAACGTCGTATTTCCTATTGCTGGTGAAAAATAAAGGCTAGAATTCAATATTTTGATCGTTGGAGCAATTTTATCGACGACCTTAAAGTCAAAGGTTCTCGTTGCAGAACCCTTTTCTCTCGTCACCTTAGCCAGTAGCTGATAATTCCCAGCAGATGCGTAGCTGCCATCTTCCACTCTTCCATCCCAAAAGGCTGTGATTTTACCACCACCCCATGGCTTATCAAAGATTAGCTTTACGTCTTCCTTGTTCTGATTTCGAATCGAAATCAATACATGGGTTTCACCCTTCGCCTCAAACGAAAAAGCATGACGGTTTGTCCCACTCATCGTAAAAGTCTTGGAGGACGCCTTAATGCCGCCAGATATCAACTCATTCGCATCCCCGCTGGCAGCCTCCACTGCACCACCATTCATTGGAAAAAGCATAACTAATAACAATAACCACAACAAAAAGCCCCATTTCCTCATCCTACACCCTCCTCAAATAAAAACCTCCATCCCTCCCTAATTATACAATACTAGGAAAATACTACTAACCTCAAAAAATGAACAAACAAAGACGCTTTCCACACCCACACTTTACCGCTTTAAAGCATGTGGGGACTGTCCCCACATGCTTTAAAGTGCTAAAGCGGTACCCGTATGTGGGTACCGCTTCTGTTTGTGTGTGTGTTGATTATTTTGCTGTTAGGATTAGTGATAGTAGTTTTGCACCTTGTGCGCGTGTTGCACCTTGGCCTGGTTTGAATAGTTCACCGTAGCCTTGGATGAATCCTAGTTCTTTTGCCGATGAAACAGCATTTTGTACTTCTGCATCTAGACCAGCGATATCAGTGAAGTTAGCTGCATCTTTTGCTTTGTATTCCACTTTGTTCATATGGTTGTACGCTCTGATCATCATCGTTGCCATTTGCGCACGTGTGATAGGCTTAGATGGCTCGAATGTCGTTTCAGATGTTCCAACGATAATCCCGCTTTGGAATGCAGCTGCAATTTCTGCTTGAGTGCCTTGGGCAACCTTCGCAATATCCTTAAACGGAACAGCTGCATCGCCAGCCTTCAACCCTAGAGCGCGCACGATTAAGGATGCGAACTGCGCACGAGTTAATCCTGCATCTGGTGAGAACGTTGTATCCGTTGTACCTTTAATCGCTTCTCTCTCACGTAAGTCTGTGACAAATCCATATGCCCAGTGATCAGCAGGTACGTCTACAAACGGTGTGAAAGTTGGGATGACTTCAGAAATACGGCCTTCTGACTTGTAATCAATTGGGCCTTGTAAAGATTTTACAAAGTTAACGGTCGCTTCAATATCTTCCGGACCTTGCTCGAACTTGCCATCCGCTAATTTGCCGATTTCATATTGGGCATTACCGAACATATAGTTGTTCACAACTACTGAATATTCTTTTGATTCATCAATCTTTGTTCCATCTGGAAGCATGATATCTACGATTTTGTTAGACTTGCCGTTCCACGTGTACTTGAACCCAGAAATTTGGAAATCTAGGCCTTTAGCCGTGATTTGGTTATTTAACACCTGTCTAATCTCTGCACCAGTTAAATAGGTTTTTACAATGGTATTACCGAATGGTTGAATCGTGAATAGGTCACCAAATGTAATTGGGCCTGCATCTAACGCCGCACGAACGCCACCGCCGTTCATCATCGCGAAGTCCGCGTTCATTGCTGCTTTCATGCCGTCCGCAATTAGGTTTCCGATTCCGTGGTCACCAGAAGCTCCGCGTGCAGGGTACTTACCAGCCATTTCAGCTTTCGCTTCCCCTACCACAACTGCTTTCACTTCATTAACCATATCTTCGTATTTCTTTAAAATGGCCGTCACAGTGGGATCGGCTTCATATTTATTTTGGAATACTTGGTGAACTGTTGCTTCTTTTTTCACAATATCGCCTGTTGTTGGGTCGATTTCTAAGTCTACATCAGCGAATGCCTTCGCGTAAGATTGCGCTTGAACGATTAATTTGCCGTCTACTACCTTATTAACTTCTACATGGTTGTGAGCGGCAAAAATCACGTCAACGGCATCGTCCACTTTTTCAGCAATCGCGCCAGCGTCGAACTCTGAGTTGTTGTTATCCTGCCAAGTCGGGTTGTGGGCTAACACGACGATAGCTTGGATTCCTTTCGCTTGAAGTTCTTTTGTATATTTGTTGATGGCTTCTACTTCGTCAGTGACTTGTAAGTTTTCGTTGCCGGTCTGTACGATCATGGATGGTGTTTCCTGCGTAGTTACCCCGATGAAACCAATTTTCGCGCCACCGATTTCTTTAATGGCATATGGTTCTAAAATTAATTTGCCATCCGACTTGTCATATACGTTAGCCGCAATCATTGGGAAATCGATGCCGTCATAGCCTTTAGTTCCTTTAGGGTGGTCGCCACCGTTGACCATACGGCGAAGTTCTGCAATTCCTTCGTCAAACTCATGGTTTCCTAGTGTTCCAACATCAAAGCCCATCGCTTCTAAAATTTCAATCGTCGGCTCATCTTGGAACGCCGCAGAGATAAGCGGGCTTCCCCCAACCATGTCCCCAGAGTGAACGATCAACGTATTTGGATTTTCTTTTTCATGTGCTTTTAGATAGGCTGCTAAATATTCAATTCCACCGATTGGTGTTTCTTTAGTCCCATCTTTATCTAAATCTAGTGATTCTTTGTAATCTAGCTGACCGTGTAAGTCATTTACTCCTAGTAATTGAACTTTGATATTAGTAGTTTCTGCTTGCACAAAGTTCGTGCTAAACGGTGCTGCAAATGCGCCCAAAGCTAGAGCTGAAGATAGTGCAATACTAACTAATTGCTTACCATGCTTACGCAACATCCAATCAACCTCACAATTCCCATAATTTTTTAACATTGTTTAGAATTGTTAGTTTTATAGACTAACCAAAACTATAATAAACAGAAATCTATCAAATTAATATAGGAAAATAGTACTTGATTATAAAACGCTTCCACATCACCGCGTTAAAGCATGTGGGGACAGTCCCGCAGCGCTTTAACGCGGTGATGTGGAAGCGCGAGGGAAAGGTGTAGTTTAACACTTTAACGCTGTGAAGTGGAGCGGGACTGTCCCCACATTTTTTAAAGCGTTAACGTGCTAAAGGGTTTGGGTTGTTTGGATTTTTTGGTTTATAATGGAAGTTATCTATGTGAGGAGGGGTTGAATTCTAATGGCTATTTTCCAATTGCGGTCGACGAATCCGCGATTTTCGTATGTGATTGGCAAGAACCCGCTGTCAGGGATGCTTGTGAAGAGTGTCCGTAAGGGGAAGGCTTTCGGCTGGTTTTCAGACGATCACACCTACAATGTGTATTTCAAGGATGCCGACAACGAGGTTTCCTATCCGAAGGGCAAGGAGGAGGCCTTTGAGTACCTGAACGTCTCCCGCTACAACACGCCATTGTTCCCGCTTAATGTGGTGGCTGATTTTTTCAGTAGCGCTTCGAAAAAGCAGCATCAGGACGACCTGAGCTCGAGCACGGGCGCAGGTGCGACTCCGGACCCGGACTTGGCCACATCCGCTCACGAGCACACCCTAACCGTCAACCTCGTCGGCGTCGAAAACAAGCGCTACCTGGCGTTTTTCCAGCACCACTTCCCGGATTACGAGCTGGGCTGGGAGGAGCTGGCCCATGAAAACTACCGCATCACCATCAAAACGCAAAGATCGATTTACGAGCTATTCAATTACAGCAACTCGCTATTCCTGTTCCTTTCGCTGATGAGCCGGACGCTGTTCGACATCACCGACGACACGATTGAAAAATACATCCGCAACCTGAACGTCATCGATGCGCCATTTTTCATTCGCTACCTGTTCGCCCGAAATGTCCTCACCAAACGCGACCGCTTCCGTCGCTACAAAGGGCTACTCGAGGACACAACGCGCTACGAAATCGACTTCGCCTTTGGCAACACCGCGATTCAGCGCAAGGAATGGATCACCGACCATCTCGGGTTCGGGCCGTCAATTGTCGACCTCGGCTGCGGCGAGGGGGCTTACACCATTCCTTATAGTAAAAAAATCGCCCCCCTCTTCGTCCATGCTATCGACATCGACGAAGTTGCGCGCACGAAAGTCGCTCAAAAGGCGAAGCGCCTAGAGCTCGAAAATATCATTCTCTATGAATCGTTGGACCATTTTCTCGAAACCGAACCGGCGGAGACCTTTGACGTTATTGTCACCGAGGTCATCGAGCATATGCCGGTCGAAGCTGCCCAAGAGCTGCTGACCAATGTTACCGGTCGATTGGACGTCAACAAACTCATCATCACAACGCCGAATCGCGATTTCAACCAGTTCTACCAAATTGAGCTGCGCCATGATGATCACCAGTGGGAAATGAATGAGCCCGAATTCCGCAACTGGCTTGAAAAAATCACCCCAGCCGGCTGGGACATTTTTTACCAAGGAATTGGCGACAAGGTCAACGGAATTCACACAACGCAAGGGGCCGTTCTGACGCGGAAGGAAGAACAGACACGAAAGGAGGAAATGCTATGAAACTCACGACCAAGCTGCACACGATTTTCATGCTAATCGGTCCGACCGAATGCGGCAAATCCACGTTTGCGAAAAACATCCTCCTCCCACAGCTGAAATTCGCTGATGCGGAGAAAAACTATATTAGCAACGTGCAATACTTATCAAGTGATGAGATTCGCCAAGAACTGCTCGGCCATCCGTACGATAAATACGATTCGAAAATGCTCGAGGCTTCAGGTCAGGCGTTTGACCAGCTGTTCGCCAAGCTCCGCGCCGTGACGACATTCCCGATCAACGCCGATTTTGTCATCATTGACACGACCGGGCTTGCCGAAGATTTTCGCAAAAAGGTCGTCGCCATCGCCCAGGAGCAGCATTACCGGCTCGAGGCGATTGTCTTCGACTACCGCAATATCCGCGACTACTACGCTTCCGAGCGCAGCAAAAAGCTGATTGCCAACCACGTCAACCGCCTGCGCCGCGATGTGTTGCCGACTTTACGACGGAGTGATTTTTCCAACATCCATCGGATTCGCGAGAAAAATTTCTTCGCACCCGAGCAATATGATGTCGTTGTCGAGGACCGCGATGAGTATTTATCGCACCTGCTGCCGCACGACCACCATTACATCATCGTCGGCGACGTCCACGAATGTCTGGACGAACTGCAGGAGCTGATTACGGCCCATGGTTTTGACATCACTGCCGATGGAAAAATCACGCCAACCGCCAAGAGCGGCAACAAAAAATTTCTGCTGATTGGCGATTTTATTGATAAAGGCAAGAACACCGCTGCGACGATTGAATTTCTCTACGAAAATCGTGACTATTTCTATTTTACAAAAGGAAATCACGAAAACTTCGTTAGTAAATATTTGGCCGGTGAGATTCATACTGTCGACCCGGATTTGCTAGCGAACTTCTTCGATTCGATTCCGGTGTTGGCCGAGGACGCCGGGCTGCGCGCAAAATTTCTGGATCTGGTGGCGTGTTCGAAAGACTTTTACCGCTTGATTGGGGCCGAGAATTCCAGCTTTTATGTCACCCATGCCCCTTGCTACAATCGTTATATTGGTAAAATGGATCCTCTGTCACGTCGCGAACAACGCCGGTTTGCGACCGAGTTTGGCTCCGAGATGGAGTCACAGTTGTTATTTTTAAAAGAAGAGAGCGAATCGAGCTACCCGTATCATGTGTTTGGCCATGTCGCTACCCGTGAGGTCATTCGCGTGAAAAATAAAATTGGCATCGATACCGGTTGTGTGGCTGGCGGTGTGCTAACAAGTGTGGCACTCGGCGGGTTCAAGCCGTTCTTCAAATCGATTGCATCGCGACGAGGGACTGGTTCTGCCCAGTTGCAACTGGCGTTTTCACGGGGCAAAACGGGCGCCGCCGCTGAGGTCAAGTTGGTCGAGCTCAGTGAAGCCGATGAAAAACGGCTGAACTATGTGCTGCGGAACAAAGTTAATTTCATTTCCGGGACGATGAGCCCGGCTGACAAAAATTTTCATCGTGGTGAGCTTGAAAGCCTTGAGAAGGGGCTCGATTATTTCCGCAACCACGGCGTTAGTGAGGTCGTGCTGCAGCCGAAGTACATGGGCTCGCGCTGTAATTTGTATTTGGCGCGCGAGTTGGAGCGCTGCTACGCCACTAGTCGTAACGGCTACAAGATTACCAAGGTCGATTTGAGCGGGGTGTTTGCTGGGCTATTGGAAAAATTCACGCCGCTCATGGACTCGTGGTCTGCTGATATGATTATTTTTGACGGCGAGCTGCTGCCATGGAAAGCCCTCGGCAAAGGCCTCATCGACAAACAATTCGAGGTCATCGGAACCGCCCTTGAAACGGAGATTGCTTTTTTGAAAGAGTTTGGTTTCGAACAGCATCTGGGGGATCTCGTTGGGCGCTATGAGGCGAGCGACTTTGAGGCTGTCCGATCGCGCTTACCGAAAAAGCAACTCGTTGAGCAATTTGGCCTCGCCGACTACAACAATTTCAAGGATTTGAAGGAAATATTGGCGGGTTGGCACGCTTTAGAGGAGCAAGACGCAGCCGCTGCCGTTTATCGCAAGCAGCTCGAACTTTACGCTCACGATGCCGATTTGGAGTATAAGCCTTTTTCTATGTTAAAAATCATTTACACGGACGGAAGCGAAGAGATTCCAAGCGAAACGCGGGCAGCCTCGGAGATTTTCTCATTGATTAGTGACGATGAGTATCTCGTTGTGGATTTGGGCGTAGACGGTGCCTATGCTCGCGCCAGGGCATTTTTTGAAAAATTAACAACCGAACGCGGGATGGAGGGCGTTGTGATTAAGCCTGAGTTGCGTGTTGGTGATGGTGCGGGTGTTGGTGCCGGGACTGGTGTTAGTGATGACGCAGGTATTGGAGCCGGAACTGGTTTTAGTGATGACGCAGGTATTGGTGCTGGCGCCGAGGTTGTTCCGTTTATGAAGGTGCGAAACTCGGAATATCTCACCCTCGTCTATGGCTATAACTACGGCTTCCCGCATAAATATGAAAAATTAATCAAGCAAAAGAGCATCAAGAAAAAGCTTCAAGCCTCCCTGGCCGAACACAAGCTTGGCATGGAAATGCTCCGGGTTCGTCTCGACGAAATCAGTCCGGATAATAGGAAGTTCAAACAAACCGTCGCCAACCTATTATTCGAAGAAAGCAAAGAAAGCGAAATCGACCCGAGATTGTAGATTTTTGATGTCTCAGCTTGTTATTTTTGGGTAGATCCAGCTCTTGATTGGTTTTTGATTCCCAAACTTTTTTTGGTCGGCTGGGTTTGGGAATCAACTTCGGGTTTTCATTCCCAAACTTCCGACTTCCACCCAAGTTTGGGAATGACTTTAGCGATGTTATTCCCAAACTACCACCTATCACCCAAGTTTGGGAATGACTTTGGCGATGTTATTCCTAAACTACCACCTATCACCCAAGTTTGGGAATGACCTTGGCGATGTTATTCCCAAACTCTTGCTATCCACCGAGTTTCGGAATGACTTTGACTTTGACTTTGACTTTGACTTTGACCATGTCATGCCCAAACCACCACCAACCACCAAAGTATGGGAAACAATTCATCGAACTCCCCTAACCTCCTCAAGCTTGCCAAAATCTTTTACAAAAAAATAAACCCAAACCTACCTGCTCCCCCACTTCCAAGTACCGCACGACCCCAAAATTAGGTATAATAAAAGAATATGGTTTTTTCCGACAAAAGGCGGCCAGGCCAAAGAGCCAGACACCTTGGCCGCTACGCTACCAACACAACACTAACAACCCAAACGAGGAGATGATACCTGATGGGGTATGAACCACCAAACAACATCGAGGAAGACTTGGAACTCTTAGCCGGAGAGCTGAGCTCGCGTCTGGAGCCGCACTCCGAGGAGGACGCCAAGCTCGTAGAAAAGGGAATGCTCTTATATCGCCAGGGGCTCGTTTACCAGATGAAATTCGAAGCCGATCAGGTCCACGCGACCGTGCAGGACGTCACGCCGGTCAAGGTGCGCCTCGATTTGACCTTTTTTGATACAAGCGATTGCGATTGCCCGCATCACGGGATTTGCCGGCACAAGCTCGCCGTCTTTTTCGCAGCCTACTCCCAAGTTTCCAGCGTGTCCGAATGGGTCCAAAAGTGGCGTCAGCCGATCAAACTAACCAAACTTGCTACGCAAATGGGACTGCAGCGCGCCAAAGACCTACTCAAAACAAGAGGTGCTCTCAAATCCGATTACGACAGCTGGATCAATGCCTTTGACGAAAGCTTTCAAACCATTCTCACGCCGAAAAAAATTCCGAACCCGTACGTATTAAATGAGCTGTTCCAAGTCTACCAACGGCGAATTCGGGCGTCGGCGCCACTCGAACGCGAATGGAATCTGCTGTATGAGCTCGTCGCAACCGTCTTCACGTTTAAAAAAATCCTCGATCTCACCGTGGAACTGGACGACATCCAACCAGAGGCGCTGCGCTACTTCTCGCCGCTACTGGACGACCTAACCGATGATGCTGAGGAGCTGATTAAAAAGCTCGGCGTTCAGGCAAAACCGTTCGCGTTCGATCCATTTTTAAAAGGCCTTCGTGCCGATACGCACAGCCTGATTGAAAACGTCAGCACCTTCCCGGTCGAACGAATCATCCTCTACCGCCAGCTATGGACATCCTTTTTCCGTGAAAAGGAATGGCGCGAGGAAGAACTGGCCGACATCGCCGGCAGCAACATTTTTGAAAAAATACTCGCCGAAACGCATCTATATATTCTACTTGGCCGCGACACGGAGGCACTCGAAAAAATCCGTGAACTTGGCGAGCCGACCGTTCCCTACATGTTCTACTGGCTCGACCTACTGAACGTCAAAAAAGAATGGACACGCATCAAAGCCTATATCGAACCGTTTATTGGGTTTGCCAAAGGGCGCCTAGCTTCCTATCATACCGAGCAGCAAGCCCAGCAATTCGCGCATGCCGTCCTACGCACCATCGTCCCGTTTTGCCGTGAAACCGACCAAAACGACCTTTACGAGCGGGCGCTCGTCAGCATGCTACCGTACAGCTACGTCTCGTACGACAACTTTTTATTCGAAACCGGCGATTACGAACGCTGGTCCGCCCTCCAGGCCTACATCGGCGTCGACTTAACCTGGATTGGCCGCGACCGCATCAAGGTGCTCGGCGAAATGAGCCCAGAAACACTCGTCATCCTGTACCACCAAGGAATCCAGCAACAAATCGACCTAAAAAACCGACCTGGCTACAAAGAAGCCGTCCGCCAGCTCAAAAAGCTGCGCACCCTTTACAAAAAACTGAAACGCACCTCAGAATGGGACGAATTCCTACCGCAGTTAATCGACCGAACGAAACGACTGCGCGCCTTCCACCAAGAGTGCGTCAGGGGGAAACTAATCGATGCTTAGAAACAAATCATTAATCATCTTTGTGGAAAAATGGGACAACGCACAATATGCCGTCTCGGCCCAAGAGTTTTCCAACGCCCAGCAGGAGTTAGGCTCTCCCCTACCCGTGCAGCAATGGAAAAACCTATTGTTCGGCACCCACCGCGAAAGCTTCTACGGAGCGTTTCTCGACACGAAGGGTGACAGCGTCGTACTCGATGGCTGGCAGCTCGTCACCCTGTTCGCCCATGAAAAGTTCAACCCGTTTATCGAATGGCATTGGGACGAGCTCGCCGAGGTTTGCCTCGCGGCAGCTCCGGCGATACACGAGGCGATTTCCGAAAAAGACTGGCTACCCGATTTTGCCGCGCTCGAGGCGGGCGAATTCCGCTGGCAACTGCCGCGCCGCGTCCAGGACGAATTTGATGTTTCGTTTTGGGAAGACGAATCGGTGCGTGGCTTTATCGCGGCCTGGTTTCACGATGCGCTGAACGCCCATTTACATAAAGATATGAAAAAATGGCTTGGTGACAAGCTGTTGCTTTTACAAAAACAGAGCTTTCCCGAAGGCGTCTTATCTTCGTATTTCGACGAAGACATGTGGCTTGAGTGGATTGGCTTGAAGGAAAGCGATGTGCCATTTACTGTCGGACTGCGCCTTGATGAACCGGAATTCAGCGCAGCCATTGAAGAATCGTTTGTGGGCGGCGGTGAACCCGCGCTCTCCGAAGTGGCCAACTGGACGCTCGAAACGTTCGTGCGCGAACGAAAGAATCCAGATAAAATTTACGAGATCGGTGCGTTGCCGGCGAAATGGCAGAAGTTTATGGATGTGGTTCGCGATACCCAGGCCCGTTGGGTGAAAATTTTTCCATGGTTGGATGGGTTTGGCGGGTTTGGTGAAGAGCTTGTCGAGGTGGATGATGCCACACCTACGTTGAAACGTTATCTCTCTGAAGAAGAGGCGTGGTTCTTTTTAACCGAAGCGAGTGAAACGCTATTGAGCTTGGGTGTCGAAATTCTACTGCCGGCCTGGTGGGATGCAATGAAGAACGCCAACCTGAAGGTGAAGGCACGCGTTAAAGGTGGTGGCTCGAGCCATCGACCGTCCTTTGTTGGCTTACAAGCGATGCTCGATTTCGATTGGCGTTTCTCGATGAACGGTGTCGATTTGAGCGAGGACGAATTCCAACAGCTTGTTTCGGAAAAAAGGCGGCTCGTTTATGTTCGTGGGCGCTGGGTCAAATTGGACCCTTCTTTTATTCGGCAAATTCAAGACCTGATGAAACGGGCGGAAAAAGAAGGCTTGCATGTCCGTGATTTGATTGAGCAGGAAATGGTTGGCGCGGATGCTTATGGCGACGGTTTAGATGATGTGAGCGACAATCCGAAGGCGTTTGCGAAAATTCAAATCGAGTTGAATCGCCAGTGGAAAACGATGATTCACCAGCTTTCTGAGCTTCAGGAGCTACCACTTGCGCCAGTGCCTGAAGGGCTGGTAGCCGAGTTACGGCCGTATCAGTTAACTGGGATGAGCTGGCTGTTATTTTTACGAAAATATGGATTTGGCGCTGTTTTGGCCGATGACATGGGGCTCGGGAAAACAATCCAATTGATTTCGTATTTGTTGGCGGTGAAGACTGAAGGAGCTGGGTCCACTCGCAGCGCTGGCGGTGAAAAATCTGCTGAAACCCGAGCGGCACTCATCATCTGCCCGACCTCAGTCCTTGGCAACTGGCAAAAGGAGCTTGAACGGTTCTCACCAAGCTTGAATGTGTATTTGCATTATGGTTCGGGTCGCCTGAAGGAAGAGGCGTTTCGTGATCGGGCGCAGGCGAGCGATGTGGTGTTAACCTCCTACGGCTTGACCCATTTGGACGAGGAAGAATTTTCTGTGCTAACCTGGAATACGATTGCGATTGATGAAGCGCAGAATATAAAAAATGCACAAACGAAGCAGTCGCGTGCGGTGCGTAAGCTGAAGGGCAAGCATCATATTGCGTTAACGGGGACGCCGATGGAGAACCGTTTGGCTGAGTTGTGGTCGATTTTTGATTTTACGAACCATGGTTATTTGGGCAGCCTCGGACAGTTCCAAAAGCGGTTCATTATTCCGATTGAACGCGATGATGAGAAGGAAAAAATTCGCGAGCTGCAGGGCTTGATTCGACCGTTTTTACTGCGGCGGACGAAAAAGGACGAGGACGTTGCCTTGAATTTGCCGGATAAGCTGGAGCAGAAGGAATATTGTCCGTTGACCGCGGAACAGGCTTCGCTTTATGAGCAGCTTGTCAAGGATACGTTTGTTGAGATTGAAAATGCGGCGGGGATGGCGCGGCGTGGGCTTGTGCTGCAAATGCTTGGGCGCTTAAAGCAGCTTTGCAACCACCCTGCGTTGTATTTAAAGGAACGGGCTACGGGCGAGGCTGAGTTGCTCGACCGGTCAGCAAAAATGGAAAAACTCGTGGAAATCGTTGATAACGTGCTGGAGCGCGATGAAAGTTGTTTGATTTTTACGCAATATATCGAAATGGGCGAGATGATTCGTGAGCTCGTGAAGCAGCGTTTTGGCAAGGAGGTTCCGTTTTTAAACGGCAGCGTTCCGAAGGCGCAGCGAGATGATATGATTGAAAGATTCCAAAACCGAGAGTTCCCGGTGTTCTTGTTATCATTGAAGGCGGGCGGAACCGGGCTGAACTTAACGGCTGCCAACCACGTTATCCACTACGATCGTTGGTGGAATCCGGCTGTGGAAAATCAAGCAACTGACCGAGCCTATCGGATCGGCCAAGATCGTTTCGTCCATGTTCACAAGCTTATCAGCACTGGAACATTGGAAGAAAAGATTGACCACATGCTCGAGAAAAAACAGCATTTGAACGACCAAGTCATCCAAAGCGAAAACTGGATCACCGAACTCTCAACCGAAGACCTCCGCCAACTCGTCCACCTAACCTAGCACTAAGAGGACGGGACGGCGGAACGGAGTTGAAACATCATATCCCTTTAGCGCTTTAAAGCATGTGGGGACAGTCCCCAAGTTGTTTAAAGCATTAAAGCACTAAAGTGCTTTGGTGCTTTAAACAATATACATGTTTTAAAGCCTAAAGGGTTTGTTTTTTTTAAAACTAACATACGTTAATTACTTTTATTACCAAGAGTATAGAGAAAATACGTCAAAAAAAGTGGCAGTCTATTTTCAAATAGCCATTCTATCAAACTGGCTTTTTCTAATAGTTGCCGATGTTTGGGGAGTAATGGGGGAAATGATATATCTTTCTATTGGGGAGAATAGTCATGCGGCGGGGTTATATATTTGGCGAATTGCTATAAACGCCGTAAAGACTTTTGCCGCCCGTTTCCTGTGTCGCCATATAAGTTTCGCGAATTGCCCATTCCATTTGATGAATGCGCCGATCGAGATTATCTACCCGTTCATTTGTTTTTCCTAGCATTTTAATCAAACTGCCAAGCAGACTTTCTAACCGATCAGAACATTCTTCCTGAGGTTGTAACATTCGCACCCTCCTCTATTGGCATCGGGATACGAACTGGCTCCGTCATTGGCTCCATTGGTTTGCTGTTCTCGATTCTAGATGAATTTTGCTCTTGGGGTTGTTGAGGTTGTTGATATTGCTGGTTTGTCACCTTTGCCACTTGTTGTTGGGTTTCTTGTCTGGCTGGAGGCTGATTTTCATTGGGTGTGCGCCTACTTAGAAATTGAACGGATTCAGCAAGCACTTCGGTAATATAAACTCGTTTCCCTTCCTGATTTTCGTAATTCCGCGTATGAATTTTTCCCGTTACGCCAACAATCGAACCTTTTCGACAATAATAGGCTGTATTTTCAGCGGTCTTCTTCCAGAGCGTGCATTGAACAAAATCAGCCTCATACTCACTATTTTGATTTTTGAAAGGACGGGTGATAGCCAACGTGATATTCGTAACCGGTGTCCCATCTGGGGTTTTTCTTAAATCTGGATCTTTCGTCAATCGTCCTACTAGCGTCACTTGATTAATCATAATCTAGCTCCTTTCCATTTGTTACCTTCATCTTACTTTTTTCATTTTCCTATGTAAAATCAGCAAAATTTAATTTTGAACGGCAATTATGCTAAAATTTCCTCTATTTATCCCCTCTAAGCCACCAAAAACGGCCTCAAAATATAAAATTACATAAAAAGTGCAAAATCGACAAAGAAAATTCGACAAATCCTTTAACACATCACCACTTTAAAGCATGTGGGGACTGTCCCCACATGCTTCACCGCGTTAAAGCACAGCGGGACTGTCCCCACATGCTTTAAAGTGGTAAAGGGTTTTGGTGGCTTTTTTGGTGTGTGGTATAATGGTAGTAGTAGGTTAAAAGGTTATGTGAAGGGGGTTTGCTTGGTTGAAGACATTTAAGTTGGTGTCGTTGCAGGTTGTTGAGGATACGGGACTTCTGGACATTCCGTTAGAGGATGGACTGATTATTAACCGTGAGGATGAAAAAAATAGCTGGCTGCTTGAGGCCTTCACCTCTGATGTTCATCTGCCATTTTTCCAAAGTGCATATGATTCAAAGCAAGACTTGATTGTCCAAGTAGTCATTACGAAAAAGGAAAATGATCCGGCTACGTTCCAAACGAAGGTTTGCTCAGTGAAGAAATTGGGCCAGCATGTTAGCATTTTGTTTGAGGGCATCCTCAAGCGAGCAAGGAATAATTATGCAGAGCAGCTTTTGGACCATCTCCTCCAAAAAGGCCTGGATGGCTCAGCCCTTATGCAGGAATTTAAAGATAAAATGAAAACGAGACCCGTGCTAGAGAAAACCAAAAAGTAAACTCCCTCACTATGGAAGTAGACAAAGACGGAAAGGAGTACAAACTTCAATTCCCTTCCTTATTTGTCACCTCCGTCTTGGGAGTTTTTTAGTTGAGCAAATCACTATCAAAAACGTCCATCTCCGGATAGCTCATTAATTGGTTAATAATATACTCAATGTCTTGTTGCTTAAATTTCAGGTTCGGAAGCTCCTTCTGAAACGTTCGAAAATAAAGGATTTCTGCCAGTTTCAAATCCTTCTCAGAGGCTGGCTTTAGCTGCTCTTCTTTTTTTTTACGATTTCCTTAAGCTTCTCGATAACGTACTTTGCTTCCGTTTTGCAGGAATAGTCATACTCCTCCCGCGCTTCCTTTTGCAACGCAGCAATTTCATCCATTTGCGCCTCCGTCGGCTCCTCGGATAAAATCTTATCAATGCTTTCTTCCATTTTCTCCGCCAACTCCTCGTGGAATTGGGGGTTATTTTTAATATCATCAGCTAGTTTATCATACCAAGAGGCTTGATTATGAATATACTCCCGCCATTCCGCTAAAAATGCGGCCATATCCATTTTCGACTCATTCCAATCAATGCGGTTCATATATTGCTCAAACACCGTTGAGATGGAACGCGTAATGCTAATCTTTATGCCTGGTGAAAGATCTTTAAACATTGTTGTAAAAGTACCTCCCAAACTTTATCTCTACCCTGTCAACCATGTTACCACAAATAACTGCCGAGGTAAAAAAAAAGTTAAGCATTATTAGTAACTTTCAAACCTTCCTGTAAAAAAGTAGCAAAAGGGCAGGTTAAAGCACCTGCCCTAAATCACTTTATTCATCTTTATTGTCACGGTCTCTTGCATCGATATCATCCTCAACGATATCCTCTTGCGGGGTATTCCGGTCCTTTGATGGATCCTTATCACTTGGTGTGTTAATGTCTTCGCTTTCTGGATAATGGTCGTTGGTCAACTGGTCATCCACATCATTGCGAACATCATTTCCATTCATGTTCGTTCTAACATCTTCCGGGGGCGGATTTTGGTTATCATTGTCATTATCATTATTCATTGCACATCCTGAAAGAAGGGAAATGGACAAAACTGTTCCACCTAAATAAGATAATAATTTTTGTTTCATGCCGATTGCTCCTTTCTTATCGTAGAAGATTTTATAATGAACCTGTGCTATTTAAATTGCCCTAATGATTTTAAAATATGTATAAAAATAAAACGCCCTGGAAGATTGTACCCAGAGCGAGCGATGGTTTGTCATCATTCGTATTAAAAGACAGAAACGTTTTATTTATTTTTTGTTTTTATTTAACATGTCGTTATTATTAGTCGTTCCTGGATTGTTTGGGCCATTTGTGCCAGTCGTACCAGTTGTTCCCGTCGCACCTGTGGTCCCAGCTCCTGTATTGCCTGTTGTACCTGTACCGTTCGTTCCGTTCATGCCGTTATTGCCGGTCGTACCATTGTTGTTCAAACCGTTATTGCGATCATTAAGGTTGTTATTGTCATTCATGTCTAAATCATTATCATTATCATCATCGTCAACACGGTCGTTGTTATTTAACATATTATTGTTTTCTGGCGGTGGATTTAGATCATTATCATCATTATTGTTACAACCGACCATTAACATCGCGGCTAACGCCGAAACCCCTAAAATCGATAATAGTTTTTTGCTCATCAAAAGAGCCCCCTTCTTTCCTCATGTTAATTTGGACCTACAACGAATTATCGGTCTTGAGTTATCTTGCCCTAAAAAGAAACGAACTTGCATCCAAAATAAAAAAAACACTTTAGCGCTTTAAAGCAAGTGTATTTTTTAAAACACTAAAGCACTTTAGTGCTTTAGTGCTTTAAAAAACTCGGGGACAGTCCCCACTTGCTTTAAAGTGCTAAAGTGTTTCTCACAGTTATTATTTTAGGGCGAACATGATTTCGGTTTCGCAGACGATTTGGCCGTCGACGTAGGCGATGCCTTTGCCTTTGCCCATGGATGCACGGACGCGGGTCATTTCGACTTCGAGGCGGAGCTGATCGCCCGGCTTTACTTGTCCGCGGATTCGACAGTTATCAATACCGGTGAAAAAAGCCAACCGGCCTTTGTTCTCCTCTTTCATCAACATCGCGACTGCACCAACCTGCGCTAATGCTTCCACGACCAACACACCTGGCATCACTGGGTAGTCCGGGAAGTGCCCGTTAAAGAAGTCTTCATTGGCGGTAACGTTTTTAATTCCGACTGCCCGTTGACCTTCTTCCACTTCCAAAATTTTATCGACTAATAAAAACGGGTAGCGATGGGGAATGATCTCTTTGATTTGATTAATATCTAGCATGGTTTAGTACCTCCTCCTAATAATAGGTTTTAAAACTATTGTACAAAAAGAACCTAAATGAAAGCAACAAAAAAGAAGAGGTTCATCGATAAACCCCTTCTACTTCTTATTTATCATATCCAAAATATGAGTCCATGTTTCTGTCTGCAGCGCATCAAACGGCCGACCGTTCCCAATGACGCCGTAGCCGACCAAAAGTCCCGCTAATACGCTTAGCGCCGTCAAAACTAACACAATCACAACTTTTACCCACACCGGAATAAGACGGACACGAATTTTCTTCCGCTTCTCGCGCAATGTCTCAATATCTTTTTCAAGCTCGCGGAATTTCTTCATTTCCCCGCGCGTCTTCACCTGTTCGCGATCCAAAGTCATGGCTGGTAACTCCTTTTAAACACTATTCGTATAGGATGTCCATTGATATCCTAACACACATATCTTCTATTATAAAAAATTATTCCCATTTCCACATCAACTTTTTTCGTCCACGGTCATTTTTCGAAAAAAACTGACCATGCCACTTGCTACAATTTTACCATAAAACAAAAAAAGACGGACCCAAATGGGGGTTCCATCTTTCTATGTCTATTACCCAAAGCGTCTAGACGACGGCAGACGGTCAATGTTATCCAGCATAATTCCCGTTCCAATCGCGACGCAATCCATTGGATTTTCCGCGATAAGTACCGGAACCTTCAGCTCATCGGCTAACAGTTGGTCGATGCCGTGCAGTAACGCACCACCGCCGGTTAAAATTACACCACGGTCGATGATATCAGCCGATAGCTCAGGCGGTGTTCGCTCCAACACGCTCTTCGCCGCTTGGACAATGACCGCAACGGATTCGTGTAGGGCTTGTTCGATTTCTTTTGATTGAACGGTCAGTGTGCGAGGCAAACCGCTGACCATGTCACGACCGCGGATTTCCATTTCCTCGTTGCGCCCGCCTGGGAACACGGTGCCGATATTGATTTTAATATCTTCAGCCGTCCGTTCACCGATTAATAACTTATATTCACGTTTGATATAGTTCAAAATCTCCATATCAAATTTATCGCCGGCCATTTTAATGGAGGAGGACGTTACGATGTCACCCATGGATAGTACTGCGATATCCGTCGTCCCGCCTCCAATATCAACAACCATATTTCCACTTGGCTGGAAAATGTCCATTCCGGCCCCGATTGCCGCCACTTTTGGCTCTTCTTCTAAATAAACCTTTTTCCCGCCGCTTTTTTCAGCTGCCTCGCGAATCGCCTTTTGTTCGACACTTGTAATATTTGTTGGACAGCAGATCAAAATGCGCGGCTTCGATAAAAAGCCTTTCACGTTCAACTTGTTAATAAAGTGCTTGAGCATTGCCTCGGTTACATCGAAGTCGGCGATGACTCCGTCCTTTAGCGGGCGAATCGCCACGATGTTACCCGGAGTCCGTCCGACCATGCGGCGCGCCTCTTCACCCACCGCCAAAACCTTATTCGTGTTTTTATCAATTGCCACCACAGACGGCTCGTTTAACACAATCCCGCGACCCTTTACATGGATCAGCACGTTCGCAGTCCCTAAATCAATACCGATATCCCTAGCAAACATTGTCTTTCTTTCCTCCTTGAAACGGGTTGTCTAGAGCTACATAGAGTCCATAAATGATTCCATGTAAAGTCCCAAAATAATTATTTATTCATAGTTTATCGCTGATGGTTATTAATTATATGCTTCATAATTTGGCTAATTATTCTAGACGAACCAATGATTATCCTAATTGAATATTTTATCATAATCAGGAGGAATACCATAATGATTTCATAATTTTTGTTGAAATTTGTCTAAATTCGTGGATTTCATAGGGAATTATGCCCGGTTCTATATGGAGCTGAGCAATTTTTTGGTAAAATTGCAGCCAGTTCCGCCTAGGTTCGTTCGCAATTGACCAAGGTGAACCTGGTGCTACTAAGGGTGCTACTATTCGACCTTAGTAATCCTGGGATGACCTGATGCTGCTAGTGTCCCCGGTACCCTGACACTCCCATTAACCTATTTGAGCGTTTCTTCCTTTTCTTCACGACGGTATTTCAGCTTCGTCGCTTCGCCACCACGCAAATGGCGAATGGATTTATGATAATCTAAAATTTCTTTCACTTCATTTGCCAGCTCGGGATTAATTTCAGGAAGCCTTTCCGTTAAATCTTTATGGACTGTACTTTTGGATACGCCAAACTCCTTCGCAATCGTGCGAACTGTTTTCCTCGTCTCCACGATATACTTTCCAATCTTGATAGTTCTCTCTTTGATGTAATCGTGCACACCACTCGCCCTCCCTAAGTTGGATGTGAGAAGTGTGAAATGAGACTCGCTTTTCGCTTCGACGTCCTACTGCCGATATCCGCATGCTTGGGGGCTTTTGGTAAAAAAGTGCCAACCCTCTTTCCACGCATGCGCCAGAATGTGGCCAAATTTGACCCCATAATCTGATTTTGCCATGAATAAACATATCCTCAACTAAAATCAAAAGTTTCTACAAACGACCCCTCACCTCAAACCCCTCTTTGATAAGGTTTGTAACATTCTATTAGCTTGGTTTCCAATATATGCACAAAAACCCCAACACGGACAAGACCTCCCCAAGAATTTTTTGAAAATAGGACACTTTCGCACTTTAAAGCATGTGGGGACAGTCCCGCTCCGCTTTAACGCGGTGAAGTGTGTGGGCATCGGACCAGATTTCGCTTTCGCACTTTAAAGCGTGTGGGGACAGTCCCCACATGCTTTAAAGCGGTGATGTGGTGGGGTGTGTTTGTTGAGGTGTAACGTTTGATGTGTCGGTTTCGTCTATTGGTTTTGAAGGATTGATTTTTGGAGGTGGAATTGTTGAAGAGAAGATGGTTTGTTTGGGTTTCGGCGGTGTCTTTGCTTTTGCCGACGACGACAACGCTGGCCAGTTCTGTTAGCGAAGTTTCAGTGACAGATGTAAATCACCAGTCCAGTGTTACTTCCGTACAGGAAAGTTCCAGCCTAAAGTTAAGTATCGAAAAGAAATATGAATTTTTGAAAGCGCAAGGAATTTTAAAAGGGAAGCCTGACGGCAAGGCTCATTTCGAGGCGAAGCTTTCACGCGCCGAACTTGCTGTTAGTCTTTATCGTTTATTTAAGCTCAAACCACCGGTTGCTAAAATTGCTCCTTTTGCCGACACGACGAAACATTGGGCAAAGGATGAAATGATGGCAGTTAAATTGCAAGGTTGGATGGAGCCTTTTGATGGATGGAATTTTCGTCCCAACCAAAAGATGACGATTGAAGAAGTGGCTCAAGTTTTAGCAAAAGCCGCTCAACTTGAAGTAAATGACGGTGTGTCGGTTGAAAAACTGCCGGCAAGCGACTGGGCTCAGGGCGCTCTTTCCGCCGTGGTGGCAAAAGAGTTCCTTCCTAAGGAAACAGATTATCGAAAGCCTGCGACAAGAACGCATCTTGTCCATGGCCTTTATGGGGTGTATCAATTCATGAATACGAATGGTGGCATTTGGGCAGGCGGATTAGAACCTAAACTTGCAGTGGAGCCTTTAGGGGATCACAATTACCAATGGACCTACATCGTGAAAAACCAAACGGAAAAGGAACAGATTGTTAACATAAGTGCGAGTATCTATGACTATATCCTGAAAAAAGACGGCAAAAAGGTGGAACAATACACCGATAATAAAAAGTGGATCATGGTCTACCGCGAAAAGACGTTAAAACAAGGGGAAGAACTGACATTTTCTGGTGAATTCATTGATCTCGAAAAGGGCAAATACGAACTCGAAATCTGGCTCATCGACAGCAAATGGCCAAAAACCAAAACCAGCATCGAATTCGAAATCACCGAATAAACAGACCTCATCATTGTGCATAGCCGCATTCGCCATCACTTTAGCACTTTAAAGCATGTGGGGACAGTCCCCACACACTTTAAAGCGTTAAAGTGGTGGTATTTTTTTTAGTAGTGGTTGGGTCGTTATGTTTATTATTTCCCGAGAAATTTGTCGATTAGGATTTAAGGAATCCGCATTTTTATCCAGCGCTTCAATGGTAGTTTCATCTTTTTCTGTCGAATTCCAGTCGAAAAATAGCTCTATGCATGTAGGAAATATTTTATTAATAGACTATCCTTTTCTAGTAAGAAAAACAGCCCTCTATCAAGAGGGCTGTTTCATTTTTCTACTATTCGATCGTTTCAATGATCTTCGCTACCGCTTCCGTCAAATCTCTCTCAGACCAGCTTGCCATTTCTTTTTTCGAAACAGCCGCTAGACCATGCGAGGCTGGGATATGAATGAAGCCCGCTGGAATCTTACCGTCTACCGCATGTAAAACGGTGTACATAATATTATTACACAAATACGTTCCCGCCGTGTTCGAAATCCGTGCCGGGTAACCCGATTCGTTCAACACATTGACCATCTTACGGATTGGCAATGTTGAAAAGTATCCATCCGGACCGTCCTCCACAATCGGCGCATCCTCCAAAGCCACTCCAGTGTTATCCGCCTCACCATCACGACAATTAATCGCGATACGCTCAGGTGTAATCGCGGCTCTCCCCGCTGCTAAACCGAGCGAAACAACGGCATCTGGCCCCAATTCCTCTATCGCTGCCAAAATCTTTGGACCTGCCTTTTCATAATCCACAGGCAGCAGTAACCCAGTTACTTGAAATCCACCGATTTCCTGACCATCGAGTGCGTTCACAATTGCTTCCGTTGGATTTATCGGAAATCCTAAAAATGGTTCAAATCCAGTTAGTAACAGTTTTTTCATCATGCCACGCCTCTCCATTGAAGGGTTTCAGTGGCTGATTCGTTTCTTACCGACTCAGCCTGTTCCTACCTAATAACAAGCAATACTGCCATCCGTCCGGTGCTCAGTTCCGCCAATCAGCACACCTGTCTCCGGATTGCGCATAATCACCTGACCACGGCCAAATCCGCCTGAATCATGGGCAACCGAAATTTGATGCCCCCTCTCAACTAACTGGCCAATTAAATGATTCGGGAACGTATGCTCAACCTCAAACTTTTTGCCTTCGACCCACTGCCAACGCGGTGCATCAAGTGCTGATTGCGGATTTAACCCGAAATCAATGATATTCATCGCGACCTGCACATGCCCCTGTGGCTGCATATATCCACCCATTACTCCAAACGGGCCAACCGCCTCGCTACCCTTTGTTAGGAAGCCCGGAATAATCGTATGGTACGTCTTCTTCCCAGGCGCAAGCGCATTTTCATGAGCCGGATCAAGCGAGAAATCATGGCCGCGGTTTTGCAAGCCGATTCCGGTGCCAGGCACCACCACTCCCGACCCAAAGCCCATATAATTACTCTGAATAAATGACACCATATTACCCTCGCCATCTGCTGTTGCCAAATACACTGTTCCACCCTTTGGCAACGAGCCTGGCTCAGGGGTGCGCGCTGTCTCGCCAATCAACTCGCGGCATTGTTTGCCATATTCTTCTGATAAAAGATCAGCCACACGCGTCTTCATCACCGCCGGATCGGTAATATATTCCTTCCCGTCCGTGAACGCCTGCTTCATTGCCTCAAACTGCAAATGAACCGTGCGCACATCATCACGGTGGGCAAACTGATCATTTTTTAACATATTCAACGCCATTAGCGCCACTAGTCCTTGTCCATTCGGTGGGATCTCCCAGACATCATAGCCCTTGTAGTGGACAGAAATCGGATCGACCCATTCGGCACGATAGCTTGCTAAATCTTCTTTTGTTAAAAATCCGCCAGCTTCCTTGGATGCTGCAGCTATTTTATCAGCCAGACTTCCACGGTAGAAACTCTCCGCACCCGTCTCAGCAATTTCCTCCAGCGTCTTCGCATGGTCCTCTGAGGTCCACAATTCACCAACCCCAGGTGCCTTGTCATTTGGTGCAAATACGCGGAACCATTCAGCGAATTCCGGCCCCTCCAAGCGCTGCTTATAAATTTCGTGTGCCCGCTTCCAATATTTTGCTAGTATCGGAGACAGCGGATAGCCATTTCGCGCATAATCGATGGCCGGCTTTAAAACCTCTGTAAGTGGCAAGCGACCAAAGCGTTCGGATAGCATTGCCCAAGCAGACGGCACACCTGGAACCGTTACTGGAATCCAGCCATGCGTCGGCATTTTTTCGTGTCCTAGCTCTTTCACTTTTTCGATAGAAATCCCCATTGGCGCTGGACCGCTAGCATTAAGACCGTGCAGCTGCTTGTCCTTTGTCCAAACAAGCGCAAACGCATCGCCACCAATACCGTTGGACGTCGGTTCTACGACCGTTAGACAGGCCGCTGTTGCGATGGCCGCGTCAATGGCATTTCCACCCTTCTTTAAAATTTCTAAGCCAGCCTGAGCCGCCAGAGGCTGCGACGTCGCAACCATACCACCCCGCGCCACCGTCGCCATCCGCTTAGAAGCATATGGATATGTATGATAAGGCATTCTAACTTCCCCCTCTTCCTTTACACTTCGATTCTCGAAATAATTATAACATTAGTCCGAAAATTATGAAAGAATCTTTAGCGCTTTAAAGCATGTGGGGACAGTCCCCGAGTTTTTTAAAGCGTTAAAGCACTAAAGTGCTTGATGCTTTAAAAAATATACATCCTTTAAAGCACTAAAGCGCGACACCACTCCCCCGCCACACAAAAAAGAGCAGGTGCTGATTGAATCTGCACCTGCTCTTGTGTTAGATCTCTACGCTACGCTTTTAGGGATTGGTTGCGTTTGAGTCGTCTTTGATTTTGTCGCTTTTACCATCAGAAGTGCCAGTACCTTCGGCGTTTTTATTACTGTCGATGGTCTTGCTTTCTTCTTCAGTGGTTTGCTTTTCAACATTTCCATCATTTTCAACCGCTTCTTCTTGCACCGCTTTTTCCACCACTACGGAACTCGCTGGTTTTTCAAAAAACTCAATCGGGTTCACAGGCGTGGTGTCTTTGCGGATTTCAAAGTGTACGTGTACTCCAGCTTCTTCGTTCAACAAGCTTTGCCCAGCCATAGCAAGAGCTTGTCCTTGCTTCACTTCGTCGCCTTCCTTTACCTTAATGTCGGTAATCGAAGAGTAGTGAGTTACGACATTATTGTCGTGCATGATCTCAACCACATTTCCTAACAGCGTATCATTCGTTTCTACCTTAGTGACAGTCCCGCTTAACGCTGCCTTCACCTCGAACGAATCCCCGCTCATCGTGACATCAATTCCGGTATTTGGTTGGTAGGAATTGTTGTAGGAAACTAAAGCCGCTTGCTGCTGCTCATCGCTTCCGTTTACATCATAGAATGGCTTTTGAACTGTTGCTTGCTCATGATTTGCCAAAGGCCACTTAATGTTTTCTAACGCCGTGTTAACTTCCATCGCTGGAACAGGAGGTTTGTTTTTACCTACTAAGTCAGTTGCGTTATAATCATACTTGTTGTCCTTTGTAGCGTTATTGATGCTGCTAGTTTGATACCAAAATACGGCTGTTAAAATAAGGGCTGCACTTGCAATATAAATAGCTGGAAATACCCAACGCTTTTTCATAAAGCGCTTGAAACTTGAATCTTGAGAAGTCCGTTTCTTTTCTTCCTCTCTCATTTTCATCACCTCAGCAATCAGTCTTAACGCATTTTGGTGATTATATACAATTATCTAAAAATTTTTTTTGGACTTATTTTTCGACAAAGTGAGCACGATTATGCATGTATTTGAAAATATTTTTTTATTGGGAGGTTTTTTAAAAGTGAAATTTACCGCGAGGAAATTATTATGGGTATTGCCAATCCTCTATATGCTGGCGGTTTGGCATATGTCGAGCAGGCCGCAGAACGCTTACGTCGAGCTGTCGAATTTAGACGTTGATCGTTTTATAAAAGAATCCCTACATCTCGTTGAGTTTGCCATTCTCTACCTATTGTTTGTAATGGCCGCTCACTTTAATGGTCGATTGACAGCACGAAACAACCTTATCTTTGCAGTGATCGCAGGGCTTTACGGACTAATCGACGAATTCCACCAAAGCTTCGTCCCTTACCGCTCTGCCACCCTCATCGACCTAATCAAGGACATCACTGGCGTCACCATCGCCTACCTAGTCATTCGCCGCCGTCAACCCAGACGCTGAAATCAAAAAACACTTTAGCGCTTTAAAGTGTGCGTATTTTTCACAGCACCAAAACGCTTTAACGCTTTAATGCTGTAAAAAACTCGGGGACTGTCCCCACATGCTTTAAAGCGCTAAAGCCCCCAGCCCATTCACTATTTTTTCGCAGTAACAGTATTGAGGTGTTCTTCGGCTTTGCTGATGTTGATGCCTTTATAGTAGTATTTGACGATTTGGTCGTAGGTTTTGCCTTCTTTCGCCATTCCGTTGGCGCCATACTGACTCATTCCGACACCATGGCCATAGCCTTTTGTTTTTATCACTATATGATCGCCCTTTTTCACCCAAGAAAAGTCGGATGATTTCAGGTCGAGTTTTTCACGGACATCTTTACCGGTTAACGTTTTCCCACCGATTTTCACCTTCGCAACGCGATTTCCTTCTGTTCGCTCTGTGATTTCGCCAATCACATCGCTACTACCAGCCAGTCTAATCCCTAATCGCCGTTCAAATTCCGCTATCGGCATCACAACTTGATTATTAAACTTCGGTGATTCCTTCACGTCCCACGGGCTCGCGACACTTCGCAAATAGGGGAAGCTATTAGACCAGTAATCCTCTGAGTTTTCAGTAAAGCCATTGCTCGTCGAGAAAAAAGTGGATGAAATTGGCTCTCCTTTATATGTTAAAATTTGCCCCTTCGTTGCAAGGACGGCCTCTTGGACTTTTTGTAACTTCCACGCAAATTCTTCCGGCTTCCAAATCTTCCTTAAATCATCTTCATTTCGATACACCTGATGGGTAACAGTATCAGTCACCATCGCTCCCTCAGGAACACCTAAACGCTCACCGCTTAACATTTGCCTAATAATGTAGGTCCGTGCCGTTAATGCTTGAGCCTTTAAGGCCTCAAGTTCAAATTGTGCCGGCATTTCTGCCGCTACCACTCCAACCACATAACGCTCAAGTGGTATTTCCTCCATTTTTTTTGCCGCCATTCGGTAAACCGCCACTTCAACAGCTGAATCATCTAACTGCCGAGCATCCACAGGCACCGCCTCCGGTCCACTGGCTTTACTTAAATTTTCCCCCAATTTTCCGCCCAGCCTATCGTCTGAAAAAGGTAAAACAAGCAGCGCGGGAATAAGCAAAGTGATCGCAAAAAGAACAGCAGCTAGTACGAATAAAGGTTTGAAATTTTTCATGATATCGATCCCCCATTTGAAGAACTTCTACATTCATACTTATGGGAAAAGCCCACCTAATATAACCACAAATTTTTCTAAAACAAAAAACACTTTAGCACTTTAAAGCGTGTGTATTTTTTTAAAGAACAAAAGCGAAAAATCGCTTTTGTTCTTTAAAAAAACTCGGGGACTGTCCCCGAGTTTTTTCAAATACCCAAGCCACAGTGGCTTGGGTATTTGAAAAAACACACATACATTAAAGCGCTAAAGTGTTTTATCATTTTTAAAGACGGTATGCTGTTATGCGTTTAGGTCAGTGATGATTTTATCTACTACATTTAGGGCATCGATATCTTTGATGCGTTCGATGTCTGCACCTAGGCCAGCTAGTTTTTGGTGGAAGTTGACGTAGCCGCGATCTAAGTGTTTCAACTCGGTCACGCGTGTTACACCTTCCGCTACCAATCCAGTCAGCACTAATGCAGCAGCTGCTCGCAAGTCGGTTGCAGACACTTCTGCTCCTTGCAAATCAGCAGGGCCAGACAAAATGACAGAACGACCTTCAATTTTAATATCGGCATTCATGCGGCGGAACTCCTCCACATGCATAAAACGATTTTCAAAAACCGTTTCGGTAATCATACTCGTACCGTTAGCGCGCAATAATAACGCCATCATTTGCGATTGCATATCAGTTGGGAATCCAGGGTGAGGCATGGTCTTAATATCAACAGCTTTTAACCGCTCCGGACCAATCACGCGAACTCCGTCTTCTTCCTCAATACACAAAACGCCCATCTCTTCTAGCTTCGCAATTAACGAAGAAAGATGCTCAGGTACAGCACCTTGTACTAGAACATTCCCTTCCGTAATGGCCGCGGCAACCATAAATGTCCCCGCTTCAATCCGATCAGGAATAATCGTGTGCTCCGCTCCATACATACGATCGACGCCTTCAATCCGAATCGTTCCGGTACCCGCACCGCGAACTTTCGCACCCATGCTGTTTAAAAAATTCGCCAAATCAACAATTTCAGGTTCTTTTGCGACGTTTTCAATAATGGTCGTGCCTTTCGCAAGAGTAGCAGCCATCATAATATTTTCAGTCGCACCCACACTAGGAAAATCTAAATAAATTTTCGCTCCGTGTAAACGGCCATTCTCTGCTTCCGCTTCAATAAATCCGTTTCCTACTTTCACAATCGCTCCCATTGCTTCAAAGCCTTTTAAATGCTGGTCAATCGGGCGTGACCCAATCGCACAACCTCCTGGTAAAGCTACGCGCGCACGTCCATTTCGCGCTAATAAAGAACCCATCACTAATACGGAAGCTCTCATTTTACGAACATATTCAAATGGCGCTTCAATCGTTAACTCCTTGGATGCATCTACAACAACTTGATTATTTTTAAACTCCACATCGGCGTTTAGATAACGTAATACTTCATTGATCGTATATACATCGGAGAGAGTCGGCACATCTTTAATTGTGCTTTTCCCTTCACTGGCTAATAAAGTGGCAGCAAGTACAGGTAAAACGGCATTTTTTGCTCCCTCAACCTTGACGGTGCCGTTTAAGCGCTGTCCGCCGCGGACAATGATTTTTTCCAAGAGTATTCCCCTCCGCGTCCAATTTCTCTATATTAATATTCAATCGTGATGATTGGTGTGCCAATTACAAGGCTGGTATTTCCGCCCAATCCGTTCGATCTAATCGCAAGCTGCAAATTCATTGCTTCATTTTTAGTTTGAATAGACTCGGCAAATAATGGCGAAGAGGCCGAAATGGAGACAAACGTTGGTTCTTGAAGAGCTTCAATTTCCTTTGCCTGAAAAGCACCGAGCCAGTTATCTGCAGAATTTGTTAAAGACGTACCCATCTTATCATTGATATCTGCTTTCATACAAGAGAAATTTGTTGCTTTTCCGCGAAATATGTTGGATTTCCTTGAATTCCATTTATTCTGAAAAAAGTCCCTAGTCTGGTCGTTCCATTTTGTCCCTTTTACCTCATATAAGAGATACGAATGAAATTGTTCATTTGTGAGGGTAGCCATAATTTGAATGGTTTCTTGAAAATTTTTTGTAGAGTTTTTATTAGTAGCAATGGCTTTCCAGTTGCCAGATTTTTGATCATCATGAATAGTCCAGTCCCAATTCGGGAATTCTTTTTGTAGCCTTGTTTGTAGTTGGACAACTTCTTTCTTGTTGGTAAAATTGGTCAAATGCTCGCGGGAATGCGTCGCCCACTCTTGGATATCAACGTTTTCTTTCTCTAAAATGGATCCAATCGTCAGCAACTCATGCCATTGAATCTGTTGAGCTCCATTCGCAACAATCGTCTTATTCCCAAATTGAAAAAAACTTAAACCAACCAACAAAAATATCGAAATAACCAAAATAACTCCAACCAATTTCTTATCCATCTCTCTACTCACTCTCCCCTTACCTACCATTCTCTCCAAAACAAAGCCAACCATACATGGCAAAACTCGACAAAAAGGGAACCACTTTAGCACTTTAACGCATGTGTATTTTTTACATCACTAAACGCTTTAGCGCTTTAGTGATGTAAAAAACTCGGGGACTGTCCCCACATCCTTTAACGCGTTAAAGTGTTACTGTTCACATTGTTGTCATTTTTTGGGGGAAGGATTTTGGGAGATGGTAGCGAATTTTTGGAGTAAGAAATTATGGAGGAGGTTTTTTTATGCCCAGAGGTCATCGCATTTGGGTTCCCGGGATGACGTATCACGTTACGAGTCGAGGGAACAAGCAGGCACAAATCTTTATCGACAGAAGGGATTTCCAAAAATACTTAACCTATTTAGCGGAAGCGAAAGAGCTCTACCCCTTTAAGCTTCACGCCTACTGCCTCATGTCGAACCACAGCCATCTCCTCATTGAAATGCAGAAAGATCCTATCACCGACATCATGAAATTCACCCAGACACGTTACGCCATTTATTTTAACCACCGCTACGACCTAAGCGGACATGTTTTCCAAGGCCGCTTTAAAGGTGCACTCATCAAGGATGCCGAGCATTTTCTAAACGCCAGCCGCTACATTCATGCCAATCCGGTCGAAGCCGCCATTGTCACGAAACCAAACGAATATCCCTGGAGCAGTTATTCTTCCTACTTTTCCTCCGAGCCGAATCCCATTGTCGAAACCGAGCGCATCCTATCCTTTTTTCCTGAGCCGAAACACGAACACTACCTCCAGTTTATGCAATCTCCCAAAAAGGAGAGCGAACACTATGTCAGTCATTATTAACAGCATCGGCCTTCGCGGTATGCAGGGCTACATTGTCAAGGTCGAGGTAAAGGTCATAAACGGGCTGAACTCCTTCACCATCGTCGGTCTGCCCGACCTTTCCGTAAAAGAAGCGAAGCAGCGCGTCATGGCCACCCTACTTTCCCTTGATAATGCCAATCTTTTAGAAAAAAAAATCATCGTCAACCTGTCACCATCGGAACAAAAGAAAAATGGACCGTTTTTTGACCTTGCCATCGCCGTGGGAATCATTCAAGAATTAAACCTCTTTCCAACGTTAAAAATTCTAGCCACCACCGCTTTTTTAGGCGCTCTTTCCTTAGACGGCTCCGTCCAACCAATAGAAGGCATCCTACCAGCGATTCTGGCAGCGAAAACAATCGGCCTGGAGCAAATCATTTGCCCCTACCATCCGAGCCTTCATGGCCTAGAGCTTCGCAATCTCGAAATCATCTTTGTCTCGACCTTTGATGAAACCATGCAATTTCTTATTGATAAAAAAATACCTTGCCCCACACCTGAATGGTTCGTTCCATTCGACCATTCCGTCAGAAAAGCCCCATTCCAACGGCTCGATTTTTCCCACATCATCGGACATTCACATGCCAAACGAGCTTTGGAAATCGCAGCAGCAGGCGGGCATCATGTCCTAATGTTTGGTCCGCCCGGTTGCGGCAAAAGCCTTTTAGCTGAAAATTTCCCGACCATCCTGCCACCATTAAATGCCGAGCAACAGCTTGAGGTGCAAAGCCTTTATCAACTGGCAGCTGCTAACGGCGCTAGCAAACCAGCATTAAACGAACTACCTTTCCGGCAGCCTCATCATTCTTCCTCAGCAGTTTCCCTCATCGGCGGCGGTTCCAATCCCAAACCGGGGGAAATCTCACTTGCTCATAATGGTGTGCTGTTCCTTGATGAAATGGCAGAGTTTCCAAAAAAAGCATTAGACATGCTTCGTCAGCCTTTAGAAAGTGGGCACATCACGATTAGCCGTGCCCTTTCAACGGTTACCTATCCGGCGAGATTTATCTTAATTGCCGCTTTAAATCCTTGCCCCTGCGGATTTCGGAATTCAAACGAGAGATTTTGCCTTTGCTCCCCAAAACAAATTCTCTCCTATCGCCGAAAAATTTCCGGACCTATATTGGACCGATTCGACATCGTCCTTCAGCTTAAGTCTGTCAACTTTGAAAAGGAGGCTCTTTTGGTAAACGCTAGCTCCCTGGAACCATCAAAAACAATAAAAAAACGCGTCATCAAGGCGCGCGAAAGACAATATCAACGTTATGGCGGTGACCATACCTTAAACGGTTATGCTACAACCGAGCAACTGTTAAAAACAGTGGGCCCAAATCTTAGAATGTTAGAGCGTGAACTACAAAAATTAGCCATCACCCATCACCTAAGCACCCGAGCCCAAATCAAAATTATTCGCCTTGCCCAAACCATCACCGACCTATCAGGCATCGACGGAATCACCAACCAAGCCCTCCAAGAAGCCATCACCCTACACCAAACCGAATTCTAACCGAATTCGGTCTTTCTTTCACCCCTACCCTTCACCGCGGTGAAGCATGTGGGGACTGTCCCCGAGTTTTTTAAAACACTAAAGCACTAAAGTGTTTTGTGTTTTAAAAAATACACATGCTTTAAAGCACTAAAGCGAATTACCTCTACTTACTCCGTTAAAGCAACAGCTGGAGTTGGCGGGACCAGTGGAGGTAGGTGAGGAGGAAGTTGCTTACGATTGAGCCTAGGGCGATGGAGAGGAGGATGTAGAGGATGCGTGCTTGGAGGATGTGGTTGGCTTTGAGTAACTTGTCCAACCGAATCGCTTGTAACGCCCACCATGAGAAACCGATGCAAATTAGGTTTACAACGATACCAATTAGCGCGTCTGCACCGACTGAAGCTTCCATAATAGTTGAACCTCCTTAGATTCCTAAACTTCTTTTATTCTATCATAGCCATTCTTCTTTCACCTTCAAAAAAAATCACCTAGATTAAACTAGGTGACTGCACAATCAAACTCACTATGGCCGCGGATAATCAACTTCCACGACTTTCCCATTGGCCATTTCGACCTTAATCTTCAGGCCGTCTATTTTAAACGAACGGACGCTACCCTTAACCAGCTGTTTCTGCTGGCTACCGTCATAATACCTACTATATAAACCTTGAGAATTGTAATAAAACATTCGGCTACCATCGACCGCAAAGGAGCGGAAATCTCGCATAGCGGCATCCTTTTGCCCATTCTCCACCCGATCATTTCTAATAACAATATCCGTTAAAACCTTTGGTGGGGTATGAATCGGTCCGGACCGCACATAAAGGCTAACCTTTACATCCCCATTCCCGGCTGAACGAACATTACCTAAAAACCGGTTGGTCATGATACTATGGAAATTAAACTTACTGTAATCAAAAGATTCAAAAGGAAAACTATAATATTCATGAAACTTTAAATCAGCCTTTGGATCATCCAATAGCTTCGGGTCAACCAATAGCTGCAAGTACGAGCGGATCGGTCCGTTAAAAGCGGAGCCGCGAATGATAATTGGAATGGCTCCCACGCCAAAATTAGCGCCCTTATCCAATTCCACCGTTAAATCGTCGAGATTTTTATTCAGCTGATATTTTAAGTCAATTTTCAGCCAGAAGGCGATTCTTTCCTTATCGACTATCGTAATGACCTCATTACTCTCAACATGCCGAGCCAGCAATGCATCCTCAGTTAATGATAATTTCCATTTCCCAAGCTCGACTTCAGACTGCAATTTTCCTGAATTGATTCCTTGATAATAAGGATACAAAGACATCTTCCCATTTAAAGCCCGAGCCAAAAACACGGAAAACTGAGCGCGAGACGTCCAGTCATTCGGAACAAATTGAAACTGCCCTTTCCCCCAAGTAATCCCATTTTCGGCAATTGAATTAATCTCACTGAAAGCCCAATGCGTTTTTTCAATATCTAAAAAGCGCTGATTCCATTCTTGTTTATAGCCCATGGCCCGTCGTAAAATCGCGGCCATCTGGGCACGCGTTACATATTCCCCAGGACGAAAACGGCCCTCCTCATCACCACGGATGATCCCCTCAGCCGCCACCGCCGCAATCGCCTGATAATAGTAAGATTTTGGACTGACATCCTTAAATCCAGGATTCGGCCGTTCTTTTACCGACAGCTTCAATGCTTGGACCATCATCCCGGCCACTTGGGCACGGGTAATCGGTTCGTTCGGGCGAAAAGTGCCATCAGCATAGCCGCTAATGATGCCTTGCTTGATTAAATAATCGACTTCTTTTTCAGCCCAAAAGCCCTTCTCCTTCGGAAGATCCTTAAATCCTAAATTCGATGCTTCCACACCATTTACAACTGGACATACAAGCAAAATTGCCAAGATCATGATGAAAAATCGTTTCAACCTAACCTCCTCCTCCCACCTCCATTATACTAAGTACACAAGGAAATTACGCATACAAAAAAAGGAAGGAGTCCCCTAACTCCTTCCTTTCTAACCCTATTAAAATTTCTCCCAAAATTACTCGCTGTACTACTCTAAAAAGTCCTTAAACTGACTAAAGTTGTCATGCAGGAAGTCTAACGCTACGTTCGGCATTAAGCCAAGCACGATTGTTCCAGCGACGCTACCGATCAATACGACCAATAACGCAACCGGGATGTTAAACTTGCTGTCATCCGTTGCTGGTCGGAAGAACATTTGCGTCATGATGCCAAAATAGTAGACATAAGACACAACGGTTGTCGCAATCATGATCGACGCCAACACATAATGCGCTGGTTCGGTCGCGAATGCGCCCATGAAGATGTTTAATTTTCCGATGAATCCAGCAGTTCCCGGGAACCCGGCCAAAGAAATCAGCAACACGCCAAATGTAACCGCTAAAATTGGCGCACGACGGTACAAGCCGGCAAACTCGCTAATATCCTCTGAGCCACTCTTTTCACTCACCATTTGGATAATCGCGAACGCCCCAACGTTCATGAACAAGTAAGCCAATAAATAGAACCAAATGGCGTCAAACGTGAAATAACTCATGCTGGTGAATGCTACTAAAATATAACCCGCATGGGCAATACTAGAGTAAGCAAACAGGCGTTTGATATTGCGCTGACGCAAGGCAACCACGTTTCCGATGATCATCGTTGCCCCGGCGATAAAGCCGATATAGTCTTGCAAATGCAACAGCATCGGTAGTGAATCCATCGCCTTACCAGACGGTAATGAACCAAACACGCTGACAAAAATTCGAATCACAATCACAAAGCCGGCTGTCTTCGAAACAACGCTCAAGAACGCTGTGACAGGTGTTGGTGCCCCTTCATACACATCTGGAGCCCACATATGGAACGGTGCCGCAGCTAGCTTAAAGCAAAGCCCGACAAACGTCATAAAGAAGGCGATACCCATTAAATAAAGCTGTTGATCATTGGCACCCATGCCTAGCAACACGCCGGACATGTTTTTAATATTGGTTGTGCCTGTTAACCCATAAATATAACTCATCCCGAACATCGTAATTGCGGTAGCAATACTTCCGTTGATGACATATTTCATTGCCGATTCGTTTGACTTTATGTTGTGTTTCGCGATTCCTGCTAAAATGTAAGACGAAATCGACAGCAACTCTAAGCCGACGAACAACGTGATTAAGTCACCTGAAGAGGTCATCATCATTGCCCCAAGCAATGCCGTTAGGAATAAATAGTAGAACTCACCTTTATACTCAGCAAGGCCATCTTTTTTCTTAAAGCTAATCGCTAATAATAAAACAAGTAATGAGCCAATTAATAAAATGAACTTAAACGCCTTCGCGAATGAATCTAAGCGGAAGGTGTCGTATAAAATAGCCGTCACAGGCTCGTCAATTAGCCCGACTAGCGAAATCGTCGCCAAGGCAACCCCGGCAACCGCCATCCAACCGAGCAGCTTGCGATTCACTGTTTTTGGCATAAATAAGTCTAAAATTGATAATAATGTCGCTACACCTAGGATGATGAACTCAGGTGTCATGACGCTCCACTTAAAATCTAGCAATTGTTCAAGCTCCATCCTTCATCACCCTCCTAACCCTAACATGATTGCGTCAATGGTTGTCTTTAATGGCTCCCCTAAAACGCTTGGGAATACACCAATTAACACAATCAATGCCATTAACGTAATGACTGGTACCCATTCAGCCCCGCGAATATCGGTCATGCCAGCAAATTCGCGGCCTGACTGTCCGTAGGTAATCCCCAGTACCGCACGCAATAAATAAACAGCTGTCATAATGATCCCGATAGTTCCGATCGCTGCGACCCATGGAAGTTCATTGAACAAGCCCATGAATGCCATGAATTCACTGATGAATCCGCTCATTCCAGGTAAGCCAAGTGACGCCATTGCTCCCGCTAGTAAAAATCCAGCCGCAATCGGCATGCCTTTGGCCATTCCACCAAGGTTTCCAAGCAGCGACGTGTCGGTCCGCTCATAGAACACACTGACTAAGAAGAACATTAAGGCTGAAATCAAACCGTGAGACACGACTTGGAAGATCGCCCCTTGAATTCCCACTTCGTTCATTGCGCCTAACCCGATTAACACGATACCCATATGGGAAATTGACGAATACGCCAACACCATTTTGAAATCGGTTTGGATAAACGCTAGGAACGCGCCGTATAGCAAGTTCACGACTCCTAAAATCGCTAGCAACACGGCAATTTTCTTAAACTCATCCGGGAAAATACCCATCCCGAAACGAATTAACCCGTAAGCACCAATTTTCAACAAGATCCCTGAGTGAATCATAACAATCGATGGCGGTGCTTGAACGTGCACGCGCAGCATCCAAGTATGCAATGGGAAAATTGGCAGCTTCACGCCAAACGCTATCACTAACGCCAGCAATAAGCTAAACTTCATCGTATCACTAATTCCTGATGCCGCTGAAGCCTCCGGATTCCCAATGATTTGCTGCAAAATATCAATATTCGAAGTCCCCGCACGCGAGAACAACACCATAATCACGATTAATAGAATCGCCGACCCTAAGCCGTTATAGATTAAGAAGCTGTAAGCGGCTTTTTCTTTTTCAAAATAACCCCATTTTCCAATTAAGAAGAACGTTGGAATTAAAGTTACTTCGAAGAAAATAAAGAATAGAATTAAGTTTTCTGCCGTAAAGACGCCAAGCATTCCTACTTCTAAAAGCAAGAACAACATGAAATAGCCTTTCCATTCCTTTTTGATATGAATGGAAGCTACCGCTGCCAATGTCGCCACGATCGAGGTTAACAGCACCATAACCATCGAAAAGCCGTCCACAGCAAGCTCATATTTCACCGCAAAGAAGTTCTCGTCCATTTGGCCGAAACCGCCGAACTGAATCCAGCGTTTTACGACGGCGAAATCTTCTAAGCTTTTACCCGCTAAATAGTGTAAATAAATCGCCACACTTAACGCCAATGACGGTAATGTTGCCAATAAGCCGACCATTTTAATCGTCTTTTCTTGTGTCTTTGGCATGAACGCTAAAATGACGATACCTAAAAGAGGGAAGAATACTAATAAACTGAGAATGTATGAAAGATCCATTTTACAAGTACCCCCCTGTTACAGCAAAGATGACGATTAGCACGGCTAACCCAATAAAGGCAACCGCCGCATAGGTTTGCATTTGCCCGGTTTGCAGCTTTGAACCGCCGCGACCAAGTCCTGAAACGATGCCACCTACACCCTTGACAATGCCCTCAACTAAGAACACATCAATGAAGCGTAAGAAGTAACTAATCCCTTTCGTTACGTTCACAACCGTTAAGGAATAGAACTCATCGATATAGTATTTATTGTATAAAACGTTGTAAAGTGTTGAAGCTCCAAGCCAATCGCGAGCGATTGATTTTTTACCATAAATCAACCAAGCAAGGAAAATACCCGCTAATGACACAACGGTCGTCACGATCATGATCCATAGTGGACCTTCCGTATGACCATGGCCTAAAGCAGAGTTGCCCTCCACTAGCCAGTCGCCGAGGAAATGACCCCATGGCGTTTGCACGAAACCAGCGATTACCGCCAGTACCCCTAACACCATCATTGGCAAGGTCATGACACTTGGTGATTCATGGACACCCTTCATTGCTGAACGAGCCTCGCCCCAGAATACCATAAAGAACAATCTAAACATGTAGAATGCGGTCATGAACGCGGTCACCAATGCTAATACAAACAGCACTGGGTTGCCATTCACCCATGTCGCAATTAAAATTTCTTCTTTCGAGAAGAATCCGGAGAATAATGGGAATCCACTAATCGCCAATGTTCCGATTAAAAATAACGGGCCAGTGACGCGCAGCTTTTTCCATAATCCGCCCATTTCCTCGATGTTTTGCGAATGCACCGCATGAATGACGCTACCTGCTGCTAAGAATAATAATGCCTTAAAGAATGCATGTGTCATTAAGTGGAACACACCCGCTACATAGCCGGCAGAACCTAATGCCAACATCATGTAACCAAGCTGGGAAACCGTTGAATAAGCGAGCACTCGCTTGATATCGGTTTGCACTAAACCGATGCTCGCTGCGAAAATCGCTGTAATCGCTCCAATCACGGCAATCGTTGTCATTGCAACATCGCTTGCGTTAAAGAGCGGGAATAACGCCGCTACTAAGTAAACCCCGGCTGCAACCATTGTTGCTGCGTGGATTAAAGCAGATACTGGTGTCGGACCTTCCATCGCGTCCGGTAACCAGGTGTGTAACGGAAACTGACCGGATTTTCCGACCGCTCCAATAAAAATCAGAATCGCTGTTAAGGTAATCATGCCTTGGGCGACTTCACCGGCTGCAACAGCCTTAAAAATCTCATCGTATTCAAAGCTGCCTACTTGCCAGAACAATAAAATCATTCCGATAAACAAGCCGACATCCCCGATACGAGTCATAATAAACGCCTTTTTCGCCGCTGCCTTCGCTTCTTCCTTGTAAAAATAGAAGCCAATTAATAGGAAGGAACCGACCCCGACAAGCTCCCAGAAAATGTACGTTTGTAATAGGTTTGGCGAAATCACTAAACCTAACATGGCAAACGTGAAAAGTCCTAGGTAAGCGTAAAAGACTGGAAACCGCTCATCACCATGCATATACCCTTTGGAATATGTATGAACGAGAAAACTTACGAGCGATACAATGACCAGCATTAATGCATTTAATTGATTCACTTCAAAGCCCGCTGTTAATGAAACATCTCCTATTTTCAGCCAAGTTGCTTCCGTCTTGAAAGTCTCTTCATTGAAACGCTCGAACAGCACCCACAAAGAAACGACTAAAGAAGCAAACGTCAAGAGCATCCCCACATAGGCGCTCGACTCTTTTAACCTTTTACCAAATAGAAGAAGGAACACGAACGATAAAAGCGGGAAAAGCGGTATGATCCATGCATTTTCCATCACTATCACATTCCCCTTTTTTAAAACGCGTGCAAAATTTGCTAGTAAGCGCGTTTAGTAGAGTCTCTTATTTCATGTTGCAAGAATTATTTTTACGAAAAAAATCCCGCCAACAGAATACTAGTTCTTCATCTGATTCATCTCATCAATATTAACTGATTTCTTGCTGCGGTATAACGATAACAGAATCGCAATTCCAACAGCGACCTCAGCTGCGGCAACCGCCATCGTGAACAAGGCAAAAATCTGCCCAGTTATGTTTGGCATCATCCCGTATTTACTAAAAGTAACCAAGTTAATATTGACTGCATTGAGCATTAACTCAACTGAAATCAACACGATGATTGTGTTGCGCTTCGTTAATGCACCGTAAAGACCGATACAGAATAAAATCAGCGCCAGGGATAAAAAGGCTGAAGCTGGTACACCTGCACTCATTTCTTATCCCCCTCCTTCTCGTCGTCCTTCTTAGATAGAACAATTGCGCCAATCAGTGCCACTAATAGTAACACCGACATTAATTCAAACGGAATCACAAACTTCGAATAGATGGCTTCACCAATTTGGAAGGTGTTCTCAACATGAAGCGTATTCTCAAGCTGTGGTAGTTCCAAATTGTAAATACCAAAATAGAAAGCAGCGGCAAAGCCCAACACGCCGATAAACGTCGCAAATTTGCGCCATTTGCCCCCTGTATCTTCGTTTTCTGCATCGTGACGAGTTAACATGATTCCAAATAGCATGATGATGGTAATCGCCCCAGCATAAACTAACACCTGGACAATTGCCACAAACTCAGCCGATAGCAGAATATAAATTCCGGCGATGGCCAAGAATGTGAAAATTAACGAAATCACCATGTGAATCACTTTCGTAAGGTTCAATAAGAGCACGCCGCCGATAACCGCCACTAAAGCTAGAGACATAAACGCTAAAAACTCTCCCGACATCATGCCTTATTCACCTGCCTAACGTTCTCGTCATTTTCATCTAAATACTCTAAATTCTTAAACAACATGTCGCGGCTGTACTCGGCAAGCTCAAAATTATTCGTCATGACAATCGCTTCCGTCGGACAAACCTCGGTACACAAATCACATAGGATACAAATCTCAAAATTGATATCATACGTATCAATAATTTTACCCTTCTTCGTCGGATCCGGATGCTTCTTACCTGTCAGCTGAATACATTCAGTCGGACAAATATTCGCACACTGATTACACACAATACACTTCTCCGGATAAAACTTCTGAATCCCGCGAAACCGGTCCGGCAGCGGTAGAGGCTTATTCGGATAATCATAGGTAACCTTTTCCTTCGTAAACTGATTAAGGGTATACTTCAACCCTTTAAATACACCTAACATTGATTTCACCCCTTTTTTTGAAAAAAGAAGATTCTAGTTTTTTATAAAAGATTAATTAATTCTTTAATTAAAGCGGTTAAGAAAATGTTTGCTAATGCGATTGGTAATAAGATTTTCCAACCTAATTCCATCAGTTGGTCAGCACGCAGACGTGGGAACGTCGCACGGAACCAAATGAAGATGAAGACAACTAAGCTGAACTTTAAAGCAAACCATACCGCTCCAGGGATGAAACCTAAGAATGGTAACGGCAGCCAGCCACCGAAGAATAACACAGTCACTAATGCCGACATCGCAAATAGGTACACATACTCGGATAACATAAAGAACGCCCAGCGGAAACCGGAATATTCGGTATGGAATCCGGCGATTAATTCTGATTCCGCTTCAACCAAGTCAAATGGAACACGGTTTAACTCTGCTGTTGCGGCAATTAAGAATACCCCAAAGGCTACTGGTTGCAAGACGATGTTCCACCAGCCATCTGCTTGTTCCATCACAATGGTATTTAAATTCATGCTTCCTGAAAGTAAAACAATTCCCAATACGGACATAACCAGTACGATTTCATAGGAAATCATCTGGGCAGCTGCACGCATCCCCCCTAAAAGGGAATACTTATTGTTTGAAGCCCAGCCGGCAGTTAGCGCACCGACTACCGTAATTCCGGAAATCGCAATATAAAACAATAATCCAACACCGATATCGGCAAATTGCAGCTTATCGGTAAACGGAATCGTTGCCAACACGATAAACGATGGAGCAAAGGCAATGACCGGTGCAATGATGAATAATGGCCGATCTGCCAATTTAGGAATCGTGTCCTCTTTTAATAAAAGCTTTAATACGTCAGCGACTGTTTGTAATAATCCGAAACGGCCACCCAATTGGTTTGGACCAATCCGGTTTTGCATGAAACCTAGTACTTTACGTTCCGCTAAGATGGCATACGTAACGAATCCTAAAACCACTAATAATAATACCGTTGCAAGTATAAAGAAGATACCAAAATTCAATAATCCGGGACTTTTATGCAATAAATCTTCAACCATTAGCCGTCAACCTCCCCAAGGACAATGTCTATTGCCCCTAAAATGGCTACTAAGTTTGCAATATTTTCGCCTTTTAAAAGCTTAGGGAGAATTTGCAGGTTATAGAAGGATGGACGTCTGAATTTCAGACGATACGGTTCTTTTTTACCATCACTTGCAATATAACAACCGATTTCTCCACGTGGAGATTCAATCCGAACGAACGCTTCTCCTTTAGGTGCTTTAATGATTTTTGGCACCTTTGCCAAAATTTCACCACCTGATGGGAATTGCTCGACTGCTTGCTCTAAAATGCGTAACGATTGTTCGATTTCACCAAGACGGACGTGGTAACGGGCAAAGCAATCGCCTTCTTCTCTTGTCACGACATCAAAGTCGAAACGGTCATAGATGGAATACGGCTCATCTTTACGAAGATCCCATTTTACCCCGGTACAACGAAGGGTTGGTCCACTCAATGAATATTGAATCGCTTCTTCTTTCGTATATTTACCGACACCTTTTACACGGTTTAAGAAAATTTCATTTCCTGATACTAGTTCATGATAGCCTACTAGATTCTCTCTCATGTAAGGAATAAAATCTCTAACCTTTTCAATCCAGCCTTCCGGCGCATCCCACTTCACGCCTCCGACACGCATATAGTTGAACGTTAAGCGCGCTCCACATAGCTCATTGAGCAAGTTGATAATCGCTTCGCGTTCACGGAAAGCATAAAGGAATGGCGTGGTTGCCCCTAAATCAAGTAAATACGTTCCCCAACTGACGAGGTGACTGGCGACACGGCCAAGCTCCATCGCGATGACACGTAAATACTCGGCCCGTTCAGGAATTTCCAAGCCCATCATTGTTTCGACCGCATGACAGATAACATAGTTATTCGTCATCGCTGATAGATAATCCATTCGGTCTGTATAAGGAATAATTTGCGTGTATTGCAAGTCTTCAGCTATTTTTTCGGTACCACGATGCAAGTAACCAACGACCGGTTTTGCCTCGACAATGGTTTCTCCGTCAATTTTTACAACAATCCGAAATACACCGTGTGTACTAGGATGCTGAGGTCCTACGTTGAGTAGCATTTCTTCTGTGCGTATCACTTACCTACACCTCCACATCATACGGCTCATAGTCTTTGCGTAGAGGGTAACCAACCCACTCTTCCCCTAAGAAGATACGGTGAAGATCTGGATGCCCTTCAAACTTAATGCCCAATAAATCATAGGCTTCACATTCTGGCCAATCCGCTCCAAGCCATAGTGGAACCAAGGATGGGATGACCGGCTGATCCCGATCAATTTTCACCTTTAAGGCAACAGACTGGCGGTTTTTGTATGAGAATAAATGAACATAAATTTCCATATGTGTTTCGAAATCTGAGCCATGAAGCTCTGATAAATAATCAAACCCTAACTGTTCGTTATACTTTAAAAATTCAGCCACTTTAAAGTATGTATCCTTCTTTGCGACAAGGGTTGGAACATCTTTTGAGAGATTGTTAATATAAGAGTCCTCCAAAACGTCTTTGCCAAGATGCTCTTCAATCACTCGGACATATTTATCAAGATATTGCTGATTTGGCGATGGTTTCGCCGGTTCGCTTTGCGCGGCTGGCGTGGCAGCGGCGTCTCCCCCGGCAGCTTTTGCCTTTGCAGCAGCGGCAGCAGCGGCTTTCGCTTTCGCAGCAGCGATGGCTTTCGCTTTTTCATCATCACCTGCAGCAGCTGGTGCGCCTCCTTGTTGGGCGGCTAGCTTCGCTTTTGCGGCAGCAGCAGCTTTTGCTTTTGCAGCAGCGATGGCTTTCGCTTTTTCGTCGTCACCTGCAGCGGCTGGTGCGTCACCTTGTTGTTTCGCTAGTGCAGCAGCCTTTGCTTTCGCGGCGGCAGCGGCTTTTGCTTTTGCAGCAGCGGCAGCTTTCGCTTTTTCATCCGCACCTGCTGGGGCAGTGGTTTCTTCTGTTGGTTCTGCTGGTGCGCTTGCAGCGGCGTCTCCTGCTGTTACGTCACCGGCTTGTTGCTTCGCTAATGCAGCAGCTCTTGCTTTTGCAGCGGCAGCGGCTTTCGCCTTCGCAGCGGCGGCAGCCTTCGCTTTATCGTCGGCTGTTGGTGCACTTGCAGCTGAAGCTGGTGCTTCTTCGGTTGAAGAAACGTTTGCACTCGACTCGCTAGCTTGCTCAGCAGCCTTTTGTTTTGCTAGGGCTTCAGCTCGTGCTTTTGCAGCCGCAGCGGCCTTGGCCTTTGCATCTGCAGCAGCCTTTGCTTTTTCATCGGCTGATGCTGGTGCGCTTGTCGCTGGTGCTGGCGTTTCAACCGGCTTTTCCTCAGCTGAAGCCTCAGCCGTCGGCACTGCACCTTGTTGTTTCGCCTGTAATTTTGCTAATGCCGCGGCCTTTGCTTTCGCCGCAGCTTCCTTTTTTAACTGTTCGAGATCCTTTTCGCTCATGGATTAGATCACCTTCTTCCCAGTTTTCGCCTCGTAACGAATCTTTTCCTTTAGCTTATTGATGCCATAAATTAAAGCAGCTGGGTTTGGCGGACATCCTGGAATATAGACATCAACCGGGACAATTTGGTCCACACCTTTAACAACCGAATATGATTTGACATATGGGCCACCCGCAGTTGCACATGAACCCATCGCAATAACCCATTTTGGTTCCGGCATTTGGTCGTATAAACGACGAAGAACCGGCGCCATTTTTTTCGTAACCGTCCCAGATACAATCATACAATCTGATTGTCGTGGCGAGTTACGGAAAATGGTTCCGAATCGGTCCAAGTCATAATGCGCTCCACCTGTACCCATCATCTCAATCGCACAACAAGCAAGCCCAAACGTCATTGGCCAAAGTGAGTTACTTCTGGCCCACGCCTTGACCTGCTCTAAAGTCGCCATAAACACAGTACGCTTGATTTCTTCCATTTCGGTTTCTGAAATGTTGTTTAAATTTAAATCCATCTTAACACCTTCTTCTTCCATGCGTAGACTAGGCCAATTAAGAGCATGAATACGAAAATAAACATCTCAATTAGCGCAAAGATACCTAGTTTATCATACGCTACCGCCCATGGATATAAAAACACTGTTTCTACATCGAAAATAACAAACATTAGGGCAAAAATATAATAGCGGACATTGAACTGTACCCGTGAATCATGGAACGGATCAATTCCACTTTCATACGTGGTGTACTTCGCCTCACTCGGCTTGTACGGGCGCAGCAGTTTCCCTAAGAAAAGCGCCACCACAGGCAACAAAACTCCGAGACACAGGAACACAAAAACAATCAGATAATTATTCTGATAAAGATTTAAAAGCTCCATGCCATCCCCTCCAATGTTGTAAAATTTCTACTTTTTCAATTGTAACCGAATACAATTATAACATTGTTACCCAGGTGTGTCGACAACGCATGACCATATTGTAGATGACCATTTTTGCCAATCTTATGAATTTTATTTCGCCCTTGTCGACCTCACCATTTGGAAAAGTATCCACCTTCCATTAAAATAGAAAAAACCCCACCACGTCAGTGAGGTTTATCATTTTATTGAAAAAATATGTCGAACGTTGAGGGGGTTGGTGGATGTAATGGGTTGGGTAGGTTTTTGCTGTGTTGAACCGAAAACTTGCCGAACTTGATCATCTTCGGTAGGTTTTTGCCCTGCTGAACCGAAAACTTGCCGAACTTGGTCATCTTCGGTAGGTTTTTGCCCTACTGAACCGAAAACTTGCCGAACCTTGGCTCCCTGCGGCAGGTTTCCTCCCTTTTCATCAGAAAACTTACCTCTGATTCCATTCTGCGGCAAGTTTTCGACCTTTTTACCAGAAAACTTACCTCTGATTCCATTCTGCGGCAGATTTTCGCCCTTTTCACCAGGAAACTTACCTCTGATTCCATATCTGCGGCAGGTTTCCGCCCTTTTCACCAGAAAACTTACCTCTGATTCCATTCTGCGGCAGGTTTTCGCTCTTTTTATCAGAAAACTTACCTTAGATTCATTCCCTATCTGCCCTTTCCACCAGAAAACTTACCAAAGTAAATCCCCTACAACTCCATCTCCCGTGCCTCCACCGCTTTCCTCTGAATCCGCGCCACCAACAACACCACGCCATTCACCAAAAGCAGCAAGCCAATAAACAGCTCTGTCGTATGAGCAAAATACGACCATGTCATTGTCGTTAGCACATTGTAGAGCCCGTGAACGACAACCATCAACCAAAGATTACGTGTCGTCACCAACAAATACCCGAGCACCAACCCCATATTGGTGTAGCACACCAGCGTTCCAATCCAAACCGGCCACGACTGCTCGTACGACAACGAATGGCCGTTGCCAAACAATAACGATGACAATATTACCGCTATAATCAGAAAGCCTGTCTTCGAACTTCTTTCCCAGCGGCTTGGCATCAATTTTTTAAAAAACACTAAAAACAACACGATGTACGAAAGGCGCCACACTTCTTCAAGGCCGGCTAAAAAGTAGTTGTAGAAATCAGCGCCGATCGTATCAATCCACTCAAACACACGGTCGGTAGTTGTCGCTACTTTCGATTCCGCACCTTCCTCAAAATCTGCAACCCGTTCAGAAAAATCCTCAGCAATCAAGCTGCGGTCCTCGGAAAAAGCGGTAAACACCTGGCTGCTGTAAACATCATTAACGATGCCGACAATATATAACAACACAAACGCCTTTACAAACGTGGAAAACAGCTTTCCCTTCGATACACTTCCCACCGTCGCCTCATCTTTTAACCGCGGCGCTAGCTTCATCGCTACTAAAATGCTAAACAACATCAAATTACTGTAAATCGTCTCCATAAAATACGACTCACGACTCAAATAGAGCGCGATATCTTCCCCTATCGCCACCATCAACAAGGCTATTAATAGTTTTTTAGAAAGGGGCCGTGCTAATTGATCTGCTAACATGTGCCGCCCCTCCTAATTCTCATACCAATATTGGTAGTCTTTTTCTAAATCGTGATCATACTTTTCAGGAAAGTCGTTTTCAAGTGACTGAACATACTTCGTCCACTCTTCCTCTAGATTAGCGAATGATTTCCCATAGATATTCTCCAAATCACCTACGATGTCGGTTCCCTTATATAATAGTAGAAACTTATTCACACCGTATTTTTCGATTAAAAAATAGCCGAACGAAGCGACCTTCCAATAACCTGTTTCTAAATACGAATAATGTCCCTTGAACTCGACGTTTACCGTGATTCTTCGCTTAAACACATCAGCCTGAACCAATTCCTCGAGTGACGACACTTTATGATGGCGGCGATGGACAATCCACATTTCATGGGCGCTATAATAATCGACCTCTTTGCGATTTTCCAATGTTAAAAATTCAGCCAATGAAATCGTTTGAAATGGCGTCAACTTGTCTTTCGGGCTAAGCATGGCATGAAGCATCATCTCATTAAAATTCCATTGATCCAAATAAAGTTCGTCGGGATTATAGATCGTGGTCGTGGCATAGGCTGGCCGATTTAATTCCGTTGTCTTCTTACTTTTAGCCAGACGAATTTGAATATCCGAATTCGGCGTCAGTTTGCCTTCTGTTTTTGATAAAATTTGTGTCATTGCCTGTTTGATTCCGTCCGCTATATCTTTCACAAGCTTGTCCTGATAATGTCCTTCATTGACAAGCTTAATTTCGACTCCAGCTACCTTTATGACCTTTGTTTCCGCTGGCTTATCTGTCGTTCGCGAATACCACTTTACCGCTGCGACCCCCGCCACATTCAAAACCACCACAAAAATTGAAATATACATCAAAAACTTCCACTTATTCGGCAACCAATTCCCCCACCTTTATTTCTATCTCTATAGGTTCATTGTAAACGGATTAATGCCATTTGCACACCACAAATAATCTGGAAAACACTTTAGCGCTTTAAAGGATGTGGGGACAGTCCCCACATTTTTTAAAGCATTAAAGCGCTAAAGTGGATGCACCCCCACCCCAATAACAAAAAAAAACACCTCCAGCCGAATGGCTGGATGGTGTTTTATCTTTTCTCCACAATGGAAAGGCGGTTGATTGCGCGTTGTAGGGCAAGTTCCGCACGTCTGAAGTCGACGTGGTCCTGTTGCTGTTGACGCAGGCGTTGTTCAGCACGCTCTTTTGCGCGAAGTGCACGTTCTGCATCGATGTCGCTTGAGTTCTCAGCAGATTGTGCCAAAATTGTTACCTTGTCGGGGCGAACTTCAAGTAACCCGCCACTTACGGCAACAAATTCTGTTTTGCCGCCACTTAGCTTTAAGCGAACGACACCAATTTGTAATGGTGCGACCATGGGAATATGTCCAGGCAAGATCCCAAGCTCACCACCTTGAGCCTTTGTGCTGACCATTTCCACATCGGATTCATACACCGGGCCATCAGGAGTAACAACACTGACATGAATTGTCTTCATTTTTTACCCTCCTGGTCCGAATTTATACCTCTACACCCATGCTCTTAGCTTTTTCAATAACTTCCTCGATGCGTCCAACTAAGCGGAAAGCATCTTCTGGAAGATGGTCGAATTTACCGTCAAGGATGTCCTTGAAGCCTTTAACCGTTTCCTTAACAGGTACATAAGAGCCTTTTTGGCCTGTAAACTGCTCGGCAACGTGGAAGTTTTGTGATAAGTAGAACTGAACACGACGAGCACGGTGAACGACTAACTTATCATCATCACCTAATTCGTCCATACCAAGGATGGCAATGATATCTTGTAATTCTTTATAGCGTTGTAATGTTTGCTGTACGCGACGAGCCACTTCATAGTGCTCTTCACCAACGATTTCCGGTGACAATGCACGAGAAGTCGAAGCAAGTGGATCCACCGCAGGGTAGATACCCATCTCAGAAAGCTTACGCTCAAGGTTTGTTGTTGCATCTAAGTGAGCGAAAGTCGTTGCCGGAGCCGGATCCGTATAGTCATCGGCAGGAACGTAGATCGCTTGGATCGATGTAACTGAACCTTTGTTCGTTGAAGTAATACGCTCTTGTAATTTACCCATTTCAGTTGCAAGCGTTGGTTGGTAACCTACCGCTGAAGGCATACGTCCTAATAGGGCAGAAACCTCAGAACCTGCTTGCGTGAAACGGAAGATGTTATCCATGAAGAAAAGAACGTCTTGTCCTTGCTCATCACGGAAATATTCAGCCATTGTTAATCCAGTTAGAGCAACACGCATACGCGCTCCTGGTGGTTCGTTCATCTGACCGAATACCATCGCTGTTTGCTTGATAACTCCAGAATCCGTCATCTCGTGGTAAAGGTCGTTCCCTTCACGAGTACGCTCACCAACACCTGCGAATACGGAAATACCGCTGTGCTCTTGAGCGATGTTGTTGATTAATTCCTGGATTAATACCGTTTTACCTACACCGGCACCTCCGAAGAGACCAATTTTACCACCTTTAATATATGGTGCAAGAAGGTCTACTACTTTAATACCCGTTTCAAGAATTTCAACCTCAGTAGAAAGCTGCTCAAACGTTGGCGCTTCTCTGTGGATTGAATCGCGGCGAGCTTCAGCTGGAACCGCATCTTTTAAGTCAATTGCCTCACCTAAAACGTTAAACACGCGGCCAAGAGTAGGTTCCCCAACTGGTACAGAAATTGGCTTTCCTGTATCAAGAACCTCAACACCACGAGTTACACCGTCAGTCGATGCCATCGCGATCGTACGAACTGTATCATCACCTAAATGAAGGGCTACTTCAAGCGTTAAGTTGATATCAACTTCTGATTCGTTACGCGCTTTATGATTAATCACTAATGCGTTATAGATTTCCGGTAACTTGCCGCTTTCGAACTTAACGTCAATAACCGGACCCATAACTTGAAGAACGCGTCCTTTGTTCATCGTTTTCCCTCCTAACTTAGCATTACAAGAAGGCGAGAAGGAACCAACGGGGTCCTCCTGCATTCTTTTTTTTATAAAAATGGCTTTGCGCCAACGCACAAAGATTACATTTCTTAACAAACGCACTCTACTCCAGAGCTGCCGCCCCGCCCACGATTTCCGTGATTTCTTGCGTAATTGCGGCCTGACGCGCACGGTTAAAGCTTAAACTTAATGCGTTGATGAGCTCCTTCGCGTTGTCAGTTGCGTTTTTCATTGCCGTCATACGTGCCGCATGTTCAGATGCTTTACTATCTAGTAATGCACCATAGATCAAGCTTTCCGCATACTGTGGCAAGAGAACTTCTAAGATCTCTTCCGCAGATGGTTCAAATTCATAAGATGTTAGTTTCGAAGAAGTGGCAATATCCGTTAACGGAAGGACCTTCTTTTCCGTTACATCCTGCTGAATCGCACTGACGTAATGGCTGTAGTACATATATAGTTCATCAAATGTGCCGTCTGCAAACATGCTTACGGTTTTTGAAGCAATGTCCTTGATTTCAGCGAAGTTCGGCTGATCGGCCACGCCGACAATATCAAGAACAACGTTCATTCCACGCTTCGCGAAGAAATCACGCGCCACACGACCGATTGCGATAATCGCAAACTCATCATTTGATTGATGACGTTCTTTAATCGTATTCAAGACATTGCGCAATACGTTTGAGTTGTATGCGCCAGCTAATCCACGGTCCGATGCAATGACGATATATCCCGTTTTCTTAACAGGACGGCTGACAAGCATTGGATGTGAAACATCTTTACTACCAAGCGCAATCGATGCTGTCACCTCTTGAATTTTCTCCATGTACGGTACGAATGACTTTGCATTCATAACGGCACGGTTCCATTTCGAAGCGGATACCATCTCCATCGCTTTCGTAATCTGGCTTGTCTTTTTCGTCGAAACAATCCTTGATTTTATATCGCGTAATGATGCCATAGGTTCTCACCACCCTTATCCCAAAATGTCAGTTCATTGGGGCAGCCGAAAGCGCCCCTATTTTAGACTGTCTAGCTCCGGCGGCTAGCCCCTCGAGGTCATAAGCCAATCCGTCAAGAAGGTTAAAGAACAACCTTCATGCCGGCTCGACTTATGCTTGTCGGGGCTGAGCGAGCCGCCTCCGCTTTTCGATTTTACTCAGAAACAGCAAATGTCTTCTTGAACGCGTTGATGGCTGCTGCCATGTCTTCGTCTTTTGGAAGGTCTTTTGTTGTGACGATGTGGTCTAAAAGCTGCTTTTGGTTGTGGTCTAACCATGTTAAGAACTCAGCTTCAAAACGACGGATATCTTGTAATGGAATATCATCAAGGAATCCACGAGTTAGTGCATATAGAATCGCAACTTGCTTTTCTACTTTTAACGGCTTGTTTAGATCCTGCTTTAATACTTCAACTGTACGAGCTCCGCGGTTAAGCTTAGCTTGTGTTGCTTTATCAAGGTCAGAACCGAATTGCGCGAACGCTTCAAGCTCACGGTAGGAAGCAAGGTCAAGACGTAATGTACCAGATACCTTCTTCATCGCTTTAATCTGAGCGGATCCACCTACACGGGATACAGAAAGACCTGCGTTGATCGCTGGACGTACACCGGAGAAGAATAGGTCAGATTGTAAGAAAATTTGTCCATCTGTGATGGAGATAACGTTTGTTGGAATATAAGCAGAAACGTCACCTGCTTGAGTTTCGATGAATGGAAGAGCTGTGATTGAACCAGCGCCTAAATCATCGCTTAACTTCGCAGCGCGCTCTAATAAACGGCTGTGTAGATAGAATACATCCCCTGGATACGCTTCACGACCTGGAGGACGGCGTAATAATAGTGAAAGCTCACGGTAAGCCGCAGCTTGTTTTGTTAAGTCATCATATACAACAAGAACGTGCTTGCCATTGTACATGAATTCTTCACCCATTGTTACCCCAGCATATGGTGCTAAGAATAGCATTGGCGCTGGTTGAGAAGCCGAAGCCGTAACAACGATTGTGTAATCTAATGCACCATTGCGACGAAGCATTTCAACAGCGTTACGAACTGTTGATTCTTTTTGTCCGATTGCAACGTAGATACAAACCATGTTTTGGTCAGCTTGGTTCAAAATCGTGTCAATCGCAACAGATGTTTTACCTGTTTGACGGTCCCCGATGATTAACTCACGTTGTCCACGTCCAATTGGTACTAGCGCGTCAATCGCCTTGATACCTGTTTGTAACGGCTCATGAACGGATTTACGAGCCATAACCCCAGGAGCAAGTGCTTCGATTGGGCGAGTTTTAGTTGTATTGATTGGGCCTAAGCCGTCAACTGGTTGTCCTAGTGGATTCACAACACGTCCGATTAACTCAGGACCAACTGGAACCTCCATGATACGACCTGTACGACGAACCTCGTCACCTTCTTTAATATCGGTGAAAGGACCAAGGATAATGATACCGACGTTATTTTCTTCAAGGTTTTGTGCCATACCCATAACGCCATTTGAAAATTCAACAAGTTCTCCAGCCATGACATTGTCGAGGCCATGAGCACGCGCGATACCGTCACCAACCTGGATAACTGTACCTACATCACTCACTTGAATTTCAGACTGATAGTTTTCAATTTGCTTTTTTATCAGCGCACTAATTTCTTCAGCTTTGATGCTCATGAGTTTCACCCCTATCTTCAAAAATCTAGACGATCAAATTACGTTCTAAACGGTCAAGCTTACCGCGTAAGCTGCCGTCAAAAATGCGATTTCCGATGCGTAGCTTTAAGCCACCCAATAAATTGGTATCGACAATATTTTCAATTTTAAGCGATTTTTTACCAACCTTTACCGCAAAAGTTGCCGAAAGAGCTTCTTTCTCGTTATCCGTTAACGGACGAACGCTGTACACTTTCGCTTCGGCAATGCCGCGTTCTTCATTCGCTAACCCAATAAAGTAATCAGCCATGCCAGCAATTTGATCTTCACGGTGGCGGTCAATTAAAATCAATAACGTGTTTTGTACAAAAGGATTTACTTTTGAAAAAGCATCCTTTACGATTGTCTTCTTAGCTTCTTTGGAAACCTTCGGAGACTTTAATACTGCTTTTAAATCACCAGAGCCTGTGATTACATCTTTCACTACACGAAGTTCTTCTTCCATTTGGTCTAGAAGATTTTGTTCCTTCGAAATTTGGAAAAGGGCCAACGCATAGCGTTTTGCTACCGTATTATTACTCATCGGCCTTCTCCTGCCCCTTGAATATATTCATTGATCAATTTCTCTTGATCTGCTGCTGTCAATTCCTTTTCAATCACCTTAGAAGCGATTAAGACAGAAAGTGATGCAACCTGTTCGCGAATCGCGGCAACCGCTTGTTCTTTTTGTAGCTCGATTTCACGTTTTGCTGATTCTTTCACGCGCTCTGCTTCCACACGTGCTGCAGCCATGATTTCTTCGCGTTGAACATCGCCTTGTTTCTTCGCGTTTTCAATTAACTCTTGTGCTTCAGAACGAGCTTGCTTTAATAGTTCGCGTTGCTCTTCTAGAAGCTTGCTTGTTTCTTTACGGCTTTGTTCCGCCGCATTGATTTCGCCTGCTATATGATCTTCACGTTGCTTCATGATGCCCATTAATGGACCCCAAGCAAATTTCTTTAACAACGCTAACAAGATAATAAACATTACCAACTGGAACACAATGTCCCCGCCGTTAATTCCATTATGAACAGTCTCAGCTGCACCTAAAACGAATTGGCTTGTTAACACTTCAGGTTCACTCCTTTCAGAAGTCTTACCCTATTAAAAACTCGGGCAATATATGAACAGTGACAATTTTTATAAAAAGACATAAAGCAATGGCGAAGGTTCTCATGGAATGGAATTTACTTCGCCATGTTAAACGTTATTATTGACCTTGAACCATGAACGCGATAACAACCGCGATGATAGGAATCGCCTCAACTAACGCAACCCCGATGAACATTGTAGTTTGAAGCATACCGCGAGCTTCTGGTTGACGAGCGATACCTTCAACTGTTTTAGAAACGATAAGACCGTTACCAATACCTGCACCTAGTGCGGCTAAACCGATTGCAATTGCTGCTGCTAAAAGACCCATTACTATTTTCCTCCTTAAAATGTATAAAAATAATTTTATTTTTTATATTAATGGTCCTGGCTCACTTTATGGGCCAAATATACCATTGTTAACATCGTGAAAATGAAAGCTTGAATGGCGCCGACAAAGATTGAGAATCCTTGCCATACTAACGTTGGCAGTGCTGCCGCTAAATGTCCGCCTACTCCAGTTGCAAGACTTCCTGCTAAGAGGGTAAGGAGAATTTCTCCGGCAAAAATGTTTCCGTAAAGACGGAGACCTAATGTTAAAGTGTTTGCAAATTCTTCGATGATTTTTAATGGGAACATGAACCACATCGGCCTGAAGAAATCCTTGCTGTATTCAGCAAATCCCTTCATCTTGATGGCATAGAAATGGGAGAGTCCGACAACCATGGTCGCTAACGTTAATGTAATAGCTGGGTCGGCTGTTGGTGATTTCCACAATAAATTCCCATCAATTGTGATTGAAAACGGAAGACCTAACATGTTTGATACAAAGATGTACATCAATAAGGTAATCCCTAAAATATGGAATCTTCCACCTGTTTTCCAATCCATCGTACTATTGATGATCCCTTTGACGAAATCCATCACCCATTCAAAAAAGTTCTGGATACCCGTTGGTTTCATCGACAGGTTACGAGTTGCAAGAACGGCGATGATAAAAACAATTAAACTAGCCACTGTAATCATCAAAACGTTCCCTAGATTAAAAGTTAAGCCAAAATATTCCTTTAGATAAGCTCCGTGATGCAACAGTATTCACCTCTCTTCGTGCGCTATTTACGTAAATGAAAAGATTGTTTAAAAAAATCTATCATAATGACGATATAGGATGTCATTAATCCCAACACTGTACTGACGAGATTAAGGTTTTCCGGATACTCTAGCACGACAATCACTGCCACTGCTCCAGTGGCCAAACGTGAAAATGTCCCGAGTGAACGGACCTTTCTCCCTTGTAAAATGGCATTCTCGAATTTTCCGTAATACCGAACCATCAACCAATAATTAAACAGGCTTAGGCTTGTTCCAAAAATAAGCCCTAAAAAGACGGCTTTATGATCGGTGTAACCCCAGCCGAGAACATAAACCGCTAAAAGTAAAAATATGTACCTGCGTCCGCGGGCATACATTGCCTTAAATTCTGGCATGGTCTGTTAATCTCCCGAAAATTGTTGAATTAATCGAAGCATGGCATAAATCCCGGTACCTAGTCCCAGCATAAGCCCAATAATTAAAAAAAGAGGCTCCGTAGCAAATTGCCGATCCAGCCACCTACCGGCAAATATGCCAAATAGAATCGAACCAACTAGCTGAGCGGTAATTGCGGACATCAGGACCATCGCTTTATATGGGCGGCGATTGTTTGACTTCATCTCCACACACCCTAACCAAAAAAAAATGAGAAAATGGGCTTTGAGGTAACTATAGATAATGATTATGCAAACGTGGGAAATATGGTTGCACAGGATATGAAAACCCTAACATTTTACGCCCTAAGTAAGCATACAATAGGGAAATGTCAATGTCAATCCATTTGCCGTGAAAAAGTTCACAATGTAGACATAGACTATTTCCCAACCAAATACTATTTCCCTATACCAAAACTACCAGTTTCAATTGTAAAGTTTTTGTAAATTTTATTTCAGAAACGTTTCTGGTGGTGCTTGTTTTGGTGCTTGTTTTGGTGCTTGTTTTGGTGCTTTTTTTGGAGCACTCTTTGGTGCCTCCTCTTTGGTGCCTGTCACCAACCTACTAATTTTTGTAAATTCATTTCAATAACATTTCCTTTTCTTCTTTTTGAATTTCGATGATTCGCTCTTCCATGTCTTCTTGTCCTGCTTTTTTGGCGAAGACTTTTAGGATATATGTGCCGCTGTTTGGCAGTTTGTCTAAAGTGATTTCTTTTTCCAGCATGCCCTTTTTCACATTTCGTGCCCAATCGAGATAGCCAATGAAACGATAATCATCTGGCGAAAAGACCGCAATGCCAAACTCCTCGGCCCCACCCGGCAAGTACACCTGGTAACGCATGACCCCTGCCTTATCACCGCGCGCCATTTCAAACCCCATCACCCGCGGATAATCCGGCTCCTCGAGCACATAAATATACGGAAGTTTAATCGTTTTCGAGCCTGCCTCAATATTTAGGAAGCCATCTTGAATCTTCTCGTCGGTAAACTGAGTCGGGTCGACTTCGAGTTCGATTGGAACCGAACGTTCTTCGTTTGGCCCCAGCGAAAAACTGAGCGGCAATCGCCAATTCATGCCCCTAACCTTGTTTGGTATGTCAAACGAGTACTTGATTGTTTTATGGCTTACGTTTTTAAACGACAGTTTCGCCAGATGGGTGTGATTGCGGTCTTTCAGCTGAAATTTACCAAACTGCAAAGAACTTGGCTGGACAAGTGATTCGGCTTGAATCGCCTCGACAATCCGCAAGCGCCCCGCCCCTTGCTCGTATGTACGGTAGGGAGTACCGTTTGCCGTTTCAAGCGGTAGCGCATAATTCATGAGCGCCGCTTTTATTTGCACTGGTGTCCAATCGGGATGGGCCTGTTTCATTAACGCCGCTACCCCCGCGACATGCGGCGCCGCCATGCTCGTGCCTTGGAGCGACAAATACCCACCCGGCACCGTGCTCTGAATTGCCACCCCAGGTGCTAGAATGTCCGGTTTGATTTCCCATGTGCGCGTGACTGGTCCCCTAGAGCTAAAGTCGGCAAGCACATCCTGCTCTGTTTCTTCTATCATTCGGATCAGGCTGTGGCCGTTATCCAACTGGCTCTTTAACATCTGACCATCTTTTTTTGAAATCGACGCGACCGGCAAGCCCACATCAAACTGGAGATTCCCAATAAACTCTCCGCTCGTATTATTAAAAATAATCAAGCCAACTGCCCCGGCTTTCTGCGCGTTGATCGCTTTTTCGGTAAACGTTAGTTGCCCCCGTTCGACGAGCGCAATTTTCCCCTTGACGTTGGTAAGCTCGTTGGGCTTGCCGATACCGCCAAAAGCAAGTAGCTGCGAGCGGTCTTTCACCCATTTTTCAGCCCCAACCATTGGCTCGAGTCGAATTTTTTGCCGACTTCCTTCTATTAATATATACGGAATTTTCAGAATAGGAGTAGAAGCTCCAACTGATATCGCTTTCGAGGCTGTCCCGGGTGAGCCAACCGTCCATTTGTCTGGGCCCGAATTACCCGAGGATGTAACAGCAACGATGCCTTTTTCCGTGAGCTTGTTTAGTGCCATGCTGATTGGTAGATCTGGTCCGTTAATCGAATTGCCGAGCGAAAGATTGACGATATCGACCTTGTCTTTGGCCGCCTTCTCAATTGCCGCGAGCACCTGCTCAGTTGTACCGCTACCACCCGGACCAAGTGCTCTGTAGGCACGGATTTTCGCTTCCGGTGCGACGCCCTTCATTTTCCCATTGGCGGCAATGACCCCGGCAACATGAGTACCGTGCAAGGTCGGCTGCCCTTGGCTCGCCATCGTTTCCATGGGATCCTTGTCGTTGTCGACGAGGTCGTGTCCGCCAAGATAATTTTCGGCTATGTCTGGGTGTTGGTGGTCAAGCCCGGTATCAATCACACCAATTGTAACGCCCCTTCCGGTTAAGCGCCGATTTTGTGCGTCGAACAAGCCTCGAGCCTGATCCGTGCCGATAAGCTTGAAATTTTGGTGACGCTCTTTTTGAAACGGTTGTACGGCTGATTCGGGTGCTGATTCTACCTGATAGGTTTGCACTTGGGAAACTTCTATGATTTGATGTTGGTGCTGGCTCCATAGTTTTTCGATTTCTTGTGGTGAGCCTTTGACTGAAAAGCCATTTAGGACTTCAGTGAATCTGTATCTGAACTGCAATTTTGGGTGAGATTTCAATATTTCTGTGGCTGACTGGCCATTTTTTAATAAAATAATCGCCACTTCCTCCTTTTCTTGCGGTATCGGCGGATGTGTCAGCCGTTTTTCACCATCAGTGGTCGTTTGGGTTGCGAAAATGAGGAGTGCTGTTAAAAATAGTGCCCGTTTCAAGTGAAATCCCCCTCTTTTTTCCTTCAGTTTGTGATTCGAGAGGGTGGAGTATGCAAGTTGAAAGGATTTTTGTAGGCTGAAGATTGGATATCGAACGATTTTGGGCGGATATCAAACTTTTTGGAGTGAATATCAAACTCTTTTAGGCAAATATCAAACGGTTTTAACCAAATATCAAACTTTTTCACAAATCTGTCACAATTCAGGACCGAATTACCTAGTCGATTCACACCAAAGTGTATCGAGCGTACCACCGACGCCCGTTGCAGAAATAGTATTTACCTCTTTCCCTAACATATTTACCTCTCTTCACCAGTTATTTTCCTTTTCACAGCAGATATTTACCTCTTTTCCCGAAATATTTACTTTTTTCACAAATCTGTCACCATTCAGCTTGCTATTTTTCATAAAACCCGCAAGACAAAAACAAGACCCGATCCAATTTCGGATCGAGCCCTGCCCCAACTTATTTTACAAATATTCTTCCGGACGTTCCTCAAGCTGCTTAAAGTAGTAGCGAATGGCCTCGCCAATTCGCTTGGACGCATGACCGTCGCCATACGGGTTTGCAGCGTGGGCCATTTTTTCATAAGCATTGCGGTCGGTCAACAGTTCGGTTGCCATCGAATAAATCGTTTCCTCATCGACGCCGGCCAGTTTCAAGGTTCCTGCGGCAATTCCTTCTGGACGTTCAGTCGTGTCGCGAAGCACGAGGACCGGAACACCAAGTGAAGGTGCCTCCTCTTGCACGCCGCCGGAATCAGTTAAAATCAAATAGGCACGTGCGGCAAAGTTATGGAAATCGATGACGTCTAGCGGCTCGATTAAATGGATCCGTGGGTCGTCGCCAAGAACTTCCCCTGCAATTTCACGCACGACAGGGTTTAAATGAACCGGATAAATCACCTGTACATCCGGTTGCTCCTCCACAATACGCTTAATCGCACGGAACATATTGCGCATTGGCTCGCCTAAATTTTCGCGGCGATGTGCCGTTAAAAGAATCAGGCGGTCAGAGCCAATTTTATCAAGCACATCATGTTGGTACTCGTCCTTCACCGTTGTTTTCAGCGCATCAATCGCTGTGTTCCCGGTGATGAAAATATCCTCGTTTTTCTTGTTTTCTCTTAGCAAATTTTCCGCTGACATCGCAGTCGGCGCAAAATGGAGGTCAGCAATTACGCCTGTTAGCTGGCGGTTCATCTCTTCAGGGAACGGCGAGTATTTATTCCAAGTCCGCAGTCCCGCTTCGACATGACCAACCACAATTTGATTATAATAGGCGGCTAAGCTTGCGACGAAGGTCGTTGCCGTATCACCGTGAACGAGCACGATGTCTGGCTTGACGTCCTTCATTACCTTATCAAGGCCTTCTAAGCCGCGTGTCACCACGTCGATAAGTGTTTGGCGGTCTTTCATGATGTTGAGGTCGTAATCCGGTGTGATTTCAAAGATGTTTAGTACTTGGTCGAGCATTTGTCGGTGCTGTGCCGTTACCGTAACAATCGATTCGAAATGCTCAGGGTGTTTGTTTAATTCCAACACTAGCGGCGCCATTTTGATGGCCTCCGGTCTCGTCCCGAAAATCGTCATGACTTTAATAGGTCTTTCCAATTTTAACACCTTCTTTATGTACTTTTGCAGCAAGGCACCATCCTTTTGCGGGAATGGTGCCTTGGTTTTTTATAAAATTGTTCCGATATTGCTTAAATTATTTCGTGCCGAACAGTCTGTCACCAGCATCGCCAAGACCCGGAACAATGTAGCCATGGTCATTTAGCTTTTCATCAAGAGCCGCAATATAAATATCGACGTCAGGATGGTTGGCTCGAACGGCGGCAACGCCTTCTGGTGCTGCAATTAAACACATGAATTTAATATGCTTCGCACCGCGATTTTTCAACGAATTGATCGCTTCAACCGCTGAACCACCTGTTGCCAGCATTGGATCTACGACGATAAAATCTCTCTCCTCCACATCGGAAGGAAGTTTCACATAATATTCGACAGGCTTTAGTGTTTGCGGGTCGCGGTAGAGCCCGATGTGACCGACCTTTGCCGCCGGGATTAGTTTAAGGATTCCATCGACCATCCCGATTCCCGCACGTAAGATTGGGATGATGCCGATTTTTTTACCTGAAAGCACCTTTGATTTCGTTTCGTTTACTGGTGTTTCGATGGTAATGTCTTCAAGCGACATATCTCGAGTAATTTCAAAAGCCATTAACGTCGCCACTTCATCAACAAGCTCGCGGAACTCCTTCGTCCCCGTGTGCTTATCGCGGATGTAAGTCAACTTATGCTGAATCAGTGGATGATCAAAAACATAAACCTTTGCCACAGTCATCGCCCCTTTTCTTTAAAATAGCATCAAAATTAGAATCTCTGACACCGCACCAAACTATGTATTCGTCTAATTCTACAAAAAAACCCAACCAACTTCAACTATAAACAGGCAAACCCAAACAAGAAAACTTTACCACATTAAAGCGTATGCATACTCTTAAAACCACTTTAACACTTTAAAGCATGTGGGGACTGTCCCCACTCACTTCACCGCGTTAAAGCACTGCGGGACAGTCCCCACATGCTTTAAAGTGGTGAAGGATGTGTGGATATTAAGAAAGGGCTTGCTCTTTTGTTGGAGCAAGCCCTTTTTAAATATTATTTTTCTGGGTATAGCACGAATTTGCTTGTTAGTTCGGCTACGCGTTTGCGTGATTTTTCTAGGTTAGCATCGTTTTCGTGATCTTTCAATGTGTCAGCGATGATGGATGCGATTTCGTCCATTTCTTCTAAGCCAAAGCCACGAGTGGTGACAGCTGCTGTTCCGATGCGGATTCCACTAGTAACGAACGGGCTTGCCGGGTCGAATGGAATCGTGTTTTTATTAACCGTGATTCCAACTTCATCAAGTACTTTCTCAGCCACTTTACCCGTTAAATCCAAGCTGCGTGTGTCGATTAACAATAAGTGATTGTCGGTACCGCCAGAAACAAGGTTGATGCCTTCTTTTTTAAGACCTTCTGCTAAACGGGCAGCGTTGGCAACAATTTTACTTGCGTAATCTTTAAAGTCGTCCTGTAATGCTTCACCAAATGCAACCGCTTTGGCAGCGATGACATGCATTAAAGGTCCGCCTTGGATTCCCGGGAACACGGACTTATCGATGGCTTTTGCAAATTCTTCGCGACAAAGAATTAAGCCGCCACGAGGCCCGCGAAGCGTTTTATGCGTCGTTGATGTGACGAAATCAGCGTATGGAACTGGATTCATATGTAAGCCGGCCGCTACAAGTCCTGCGATATGCGCCATATCAACCATTAAGTACGCGCCAACCTCATCGGCGATTTCACGGAATTTCGCAAAATCAATCGCACGCGGGTACGCACTTGCACCGGCAACAATCAATTTCGGCTTGTGCTGGAGCGCTTTTTCACGAACATCTTCATAATTAATGAGGTGTGTCTCTGCGTCAACACCATATTCAACAAAGTTATATTGGATACCACTAAAGTTAACCGGGCTACCGTGCGTTAAGTGGCCACCATGAGATAAATTCATGCCTAAAACCGTGTCACCAGTCTTAAGGATCGTGAAGTAAACCGCCATGTTCGCCTGCGCGCCTGAATGCGGCTGTACGTTGGCATGCTCAGCACCAAAGATTTTCTTTGCGCGGTCTCTTGCTAAATCTTCCGTCACGTCAACAAATTCGCAACCGCCATAATAGCGGCGACCTGGATAGCCTTCCGCGTATTTGTTGGTTAAAACAGAGCCTTGGGCCTCCATAACCGCTTCACTAACAAAGTTTTCCGATGCGATTAATTCGATATTCCCACGTTGTCTACCTAATTCCTTTTGAATCGAAGCAAAAACCTCTGGATCCTTTGTTTCTAAGTGCTTCATCATGTATCCCCCTTTTACTTTCGAAAAAAATATGTACTATTTGAAAAATTGCCAATCCTATCTTAACATGAAACCGCTTTTAAAAGAAGGATGTTTGTCACCGATTCTTCCACTACCCGCCTTGCCTGTCTATGAACACTGATTATTTTGCGAATTTTTTTCATAAACCGACCTTGCTCCGCCAATCAACTTCGGACGCGATTTCGCCAATGTAACATGGGCCTCGCCAACCGCTTTCACCGACGTCCGCACTGGAACGGCCACATGCTTTAGATGCATGCCAATCAGCGTATCGCCGATGTCAATCCCGGCATCCGCCTTGATAAATTCGACCACCGCAGGATCTGCGAAGTGCTCGTACGCATAAGTCGCCATCGCTCCTCCAGCAGTCCGAGCCGGCACGACCGACACTTCCTCGAGGCTTTTTTCTTCTAAAATAGATCTTTCGACCACGAGCGCTCGGTTGAGGTGCTCGCAGCATTGAAACGCGAGTCCGACACCCGTTTCCTGCTGAAACCACTTTAGCTTTTCGAAAATCATTTCCGCGACTTCAAAGGTTCCGGCTGTGCCGATTTTTTGACCTATGACCTCACTCGTGCTACACCCGACAACGAGAATATTTTTACTAGACAAGGAGGTTTGCTGATGGAATTCCTCGAGAATCGTCTGTAAAGCCTGTTCCCAAACTTTGAGTGTTTCCGATTCCGTGTGCGCCAATTTCACTCACCCCTTACTGGTTTTCGTAGCTAGTGATTTTGTTGACGCGGTTCTCATGGCGTCCGCCCTGAAATTCGGTGGTAAGCCATATTTTCGCGATATCACGCGCCAGACCTGCCCCAATGACACGCTCACCCATTGCCAGCATATTCGTATCATTATGCTCGCGGGTCGCACGTGCACTAAACGTATCATGCGCTAGGGCACAGCGAATTCCCTTGACCTTGTTTGCGGCAATGCTCATGCCAATCCCGGTCCCGCAAATCAAGATACCGCGGTCAAATTCCCCGGAAGCGACCTTATTAGCAACAGGAAGCGCATAGTCCGGATAGTCGACGGACGTCTCACATTCACAGCCAAAGTCCTCAAACTCAATGCCCATTTCCGTTAATAATGACGCGATTTCCTTGCGAATATTGATACCACCATGATCGGATGCAATAGCTACCTTCATCTTAAAAATGCCCCCTTCAATTTTTACGAATCTTTTATTATTGTGTCATAGTCGATTAAAAAATAAAAGTCTGCAACAGTTAATGAAACCTTGCTCGAATTCTAAAAAAACTGCACTCGCGCTCGGAGTGCAGTTTTTTTATTAAACTTGAAAATTAGTAATAGTTGCTTTTAATTTATCTGCTTGTTCCTTTAATTCGCGAGCACGATGTTCCACACTTTCAATTAAAGCTGATTGTTCAGATGTGGAAACCGCCGCTTCCTTTGTACCTACAGAGGTTTGTCTTGCAATCGCGGCAACCTCCTGGGATTGTATCGATGTTTGCTTTACACTTTCCATTTGTTGATCAACTAAAGATGTAATTTTAGTTACACTACCCGCCATTTGATGAACCGTTTCGGTCATTTTCTCCATCACACTATTGGCTTTAGCACCTTTAAGGGATTCTCTATTTGCCTGTTCGACCTGAAGCATAATTAGCTTCACTACTTTAGTTACATCCGATTGGATATTGGTGATTAATTCAGAGATATCCTGAGCAGCTTTAGCGCTTTCATCCGCAAGATTCCGAACTTCATTCGCAACAACCGCAAAGCCTTTTCCTTGTTCACCTGCTCTTACTGCTTCTATTGATGCATTTAATGCCAGCAAATTTGTTTGAGCGGCCATCGCTCCAACTAATTGAATAATCTCATCTACTTTTGCAGCATTGGCCTCTAAACTCTTTACCATATCTAATGATTGCTGACTTTCCGCTGCTACCTCGGAAATACCCGAGACTAATGAATGAATAGCATCATGGGACTGCCGTAAATCAGCCATCATATCATTGGAGATCCTCTCAGCAGACCGCGAATTTTCTTGAACCTCACTTGCTAAATATACAACTTCGTTTAAAAATTCCACTGTATCCTGAACTGCAACTGCAGATTGGCTGGCCCCAATAGCTATTTCATTAATGGTTCTCCCCACCGATTCAGCTGCTTTTGAGGCAGTGGCCGATTCCTGTGAAATTAAAATAACCTTTTTGTTTGTTTCGACAAAATTTTCTTCGATTTGTTGAACCATCTCTCTTAGATTTGCAAGCATGTGATTAAAAGCTATTCCTAAAGCACGAATTTCATCATCAGACCCTGAGGGCTCCACGTCTTCACCAATTTCACCGTTTGCAGCTTTTAAAGCGACTCTTTCAAGTTTCTGAAGTGGTTTAATAATGAATCCAGCCGCAAAAAAGGCTAGAATTCCCGACCAAATAATACCTAGTACTAATACGATTACGGTAAAAAACGTTTCTTTAAAGGGTAAGGATTTTTCTATCATCGGATAAATAACATACAAAAATAAGGCACTTGTCGCATACGTTATGATGGCTAAAACTGAAGTGAATAAGACAAGTTTTTTTCTTAAACCGAACTTGTAGCGTTTTTGATTACCCATTTTTTCTCCTCCGGCTGGTCATTTGTCTCTCTTTAAATAAGTCTACTAATTATTTTATCGACCAACTCGTTTAAAACTTTATATGTTTTTTGATAAATTTCTAAATTCCCACCGTATGGATCGATAATATCCTTTTCCCCTTCACCTACATAGCCTGTTAATGTGTATGTCTTTTCCTGAGCGCTTGGAAAGTTTTGTACCACTGCTACTTTATGTGACTCCGTCATTGTTAAAATATGTGTCGCCCAGTCTATATCTTCTTGACGTAAAAATTTTGAAACATGTTCCTTCTCAATTTGATGATTTGCCAACACAGTCTTTGCATGTGGGGAAGCTGCCAATCCGTCCATTGCATAAACACCAGCAGACCTTACCTCCACATCTTTTATCTGCTTACTCCGCAAAATCGCCTCTGCCATCGGACTGCGACACGTATTACCCGTACAAACAAACAAAATCCGCACCATACAACCAACCCCCTTCCTATCCACCCATTATAACCCAACCCCACCCAACCTTACACTTCAACGCTTTAAAGCATGTGGGGACTGTCCCCACGTTCATTAAAGCATTAAAGCGTTAACGCACTTGAGTACCTTAAAGATATTTACACTTCACCGCGTTAAAGCGAAGCGGGACTGTCCCCACATGTTTTAAAGCGTTAATGGGTTAAAGGAGGAGTTTGAGGCCGAAGGCGAGGAGGATGCTGCCGCCGAGGGCTTCTCCGTAGTGTCCGAGCCAGCCTTGGACTTTCCTGCCGATGAGGAGGCCTACCCAGGTGGTCACCGTAGCCGCTATCCCAAAGCAAAGTAGCACCAGCACCGTTTTTGCCTGGTAAATCCCCAAGGTTAACCCAACCGAAAAGCTATCCAAACTGACACTGAACGCAAATACCATTAATCCAAAGCCAACAGGCGTAATGATTTGGCTATCCTCGCTTTTGAAGCTGTTCCAAATCATTTGCACCCCCAGCAGAATCAGCAACCCACCACCAATATATGTCGCCAATGTCCCGAATTGTTCGGACAAAAATTTCCCCGCAATGATCCCTAAAAGCGGCATCCAGACATGGAAAAGACCAATGGTAATCCCAATTTTAAAAATCTGCCGTAACCGAAGCTTATACATCCCCATCCCGAGACCGATGGAAAAGGCATCCATCCCTAGCGCAAACGCCATTAAAGTAAGTGTTAATAACTCTCCCGCAACTGCTGTCATTTCTCCCATTCGCCCCCTTGGACTTGCTACTTCAAGATATGCACGTCCACATCGCTTTAGAAGAAAAAATTCCAACCCCAACCAACTCCACCAAAAAAGGCCCTCGAAAAACCGAAGGACCCCTACACAAAACGACTATTCACTTATGACCCGATGCCCGGCCGCCTTGTCCAACCGATTCATAATCGCCTGGCCAACACCCTCATTCGGGAACATTTCGCTAAAAATAACATCCACATTGGCTTCATTAAAAGTCCGAAGTGTCCCGTAAAGCGCCCCCGCTACCGACTCCAGATTGCCACGGCGACCACAAGCCAACACGACATCCGCAGAGGCAAACTCAGCCAGCCGTTCCTCGGTGGTCAGCACCCCAACGCGGAGCCCTTCTGCCTTTTTCGCCGCGATCAATTCCTGCCAAAACGGCAACGATCCCTGTACCAAAAACAACGGCGCATCTGGCGCATAATGCTGGTATTTCATCCCCGGCGATTTCGGTGCCTCCGCCAAATTCGTCAACGCCGCATCGAGCCGTACTTGTCCAATTACCGCCTCAATCTGTGCCTGTGTCACCCCGCCCGGCCGCAAGATGATTGGTACCTCTTCCGTACAATCAATCACGGTTGATTCCACTCCAACCCCAGTGGCTCCACCGTCCAAAATACCGCTCACCCGACCCTCCAAATCCTCCAGCACATGTTGGCCTGTTGTTGGACTTGGCTTTCCAGAACGATTCGCACTTGGTGCCGCAATCGGCAACCGGCATGCCTCTAAGACCGCCAACGCAACGGGATGGTCTGGTATCCGCACACCCACTGTCTCAAGACCGGCCGTAGCTTTTTCCGACAGTACCCCCGCCTTTTTTTGAAAAATAATCGTCAACGGACCAGGCCAGAATGCATCCATTAGCTTTTCTGCCTTCACCGGCACCGATTCGACAAACGCCGATATCTGTTCCTTGTGGGCAATGTGGATAATCAGTGGATTATCGCTCGGCCGTCCTTTGGCTGCAAAAATTTTACCAACAGCCTCGTCGTTCTCAGCATTGCCACCTAATCCATATACCGTCTCCGTCGGGAATGCCACGACTTCATTTTTTCGTAAAAGTTCAGCCGCCTGTTGAATCTGTGGATAATCTCTTAATTTACCCACAAACTTATCCACTATCCAATAATTTGTATTCATCGATTATTCACCTTTTATTCGCAAAAATGAAACGACAGAAATCTACAATTTCCGTATCATTTCGCCGATTTTTCTTTTGCAAGTATAAAAGAAAATAAATGCGAACACAAGTTTTTATCCACATTTTGTGGACAATTCGGGCAATTCCGTGGATAACTTTGCAGAACTATCCACAAAATCACATGGTTATTTTCAAAAATACCGAGTTATCCACAATTAAGATATTTTTAATATGCTGGGACTTGTAGAGATCGGCCGGTAATTCCTCCTCCGAAACTGTGGAAAACCCTAACATTTTAAAAAACGGCACCGAAGTTGCTTTATTTGTCGCCAAATACAAGCTAGTCATTTTCTTCTCTTTGGTTAATCGTAAAATTTGTTCAAATAGCAAAAGGATTTCATTTTCTTTCATCCCCGCCGTTACCACTAGCGAACGCAGCAGTCCATTTTCGCCAAACGGCTCCACTCCCAATGTCGCTCGCAATCTACCAGATTCATCTTCCATTAATAGAAAGTAGTCTATCGTTTCCTGGACGCCCTCTGTACCGAGATGTGCTTTCTCCAAAAAATTCACAAGCTGTGGCAAATCCTGCGCTGTAGCCAACCGAATCATCGCCGTTTCCATTTTTTCCACCTCATCTAATCTTTTTATTCTATGAATATGAATTAGTAGAAAAAGTAGAACCAATTTTCATAAAAATGGTGGTGTGAGCGAAGCTGAATCAAACTGAATCTCTGTAACCTATCTTTTTCTTAAAATTGAACTAGTTCGGTGCAAATTATGACCTATGTCCACGCGAAAAAACGACGGAGGGGGGGCCGTCGTTTTTTTCCAATATATAAGAGAGTTGTTTGCGTAATTAGAAAATCTTTAACCACAATTCTTTCAAGAAAAATTTCACTTCGACTCTTTGCTCTTCTTCAGCGACAAAGACAGGATCCTTTTCAACTAACTGTTCTGTTTGAACCGGTTCAACCTGAGCAAGCGGCTTCTCCACCTGAACTCTATCATCCACCTTTTTTTCCGGAATGACGATTGGTTCCTCTTTTTCAGAGATGACTGCGGTTTCTACTTTTTCAGGAATAACTGCCGGCTCCACGTTTTCAACTGAAGCCTCTGAGGTCGGAGCTACTTCCTTGGCACTTGCCACCGCTGGCCCTTCAAAACCATCGCTTACAGCAACCCCATTTGAAAAATCGAGGAAACATAATGGCGGAAATAACACGCACCACCAGTTGGCACCTTTGCCTTTGCCGAGCGTGATGAGGATGGCTTCATACTCGCCGGCCGGGTATAAAAATTGTCCATATAATTTCGTTGGGAACTGCACCTTGCCAAACTCGACATGGACCGTTTGCGTTGAGCCTTCTCTTTTTACAACCGCTTCGGCAATCGCTTGTATTTCTGGTTGCTTCTCTTGGAGTAAGCCGCGTGCCTCGCGAATGGAGGTTAGCTCCTGCACCCAAGTTGTGATGTTGGCATTGACTTCGTCACGTACTTTGCGCTTTAACGCTTGATCGGCTTCGCTGTCGCTGTTTGCTAGAATCCGTAGGCGAATCGCCTCTTTTGGGATGACAACCGCCTCGTTTGCGGTTACCTCGTTTTTCGGTATATATAAACTTAAAATCGTTCCTATCGCCAAAACTAATATATAGGCCAATCCTAGTGATTTTTTCATCATCGTTTGCCACCGTCCCTTTCCTATCCTCATTGTGGACAGAAATGCGGAATCTTAAACTAGCAATTAAAAAAAATCTAGGAAACTATTTTTTTAGCGTTGGGGACGGGGGAAAGTTACATTTTTGGAGTTTTGCGGACATAGGTGCCGCTATTTGAGGAAATTGCTAACCTTTTCGGAGTTTTGTGGACATAGGTTCCGCTATCGGCTAAAAATCATCGCAAAATGAGCGACTATTTCGATCCTAACGGAATGTACCTCTTAAAATAGGCCATTTTTACAAAAATAAGTATGTCCACACAAAAAAAAAGCCGCCCTTCTCAACGGGCAGCTCCATTACTAGTAACCAATTTCAGCAAATACCATCCGGTCCTTGCCGTTAATATCGTTCACGACTTCAACCTTGGCCCCAGGAAAAGCCTCGCTCAGCATCTCTGCCACGGTTTCGCCTTGCCCGGCACCGACTTCAAAGCCAACGAGGGCACGCTCTGCAAGCACCTGTGGCAGTTCAACCATAAATCGGCGGTACAAATCTAGCCCGTCCTCCCCCGCAAATAACGCCGAGGATGGCTCATGATCTTTTACAACGACTGACATCCATGATCGGTCGCCCTCGGGGATATATGGCGGATTCGAAAGGATGATATCGAACCTCCGACCACTGCTGATAAACGGCTCAAGCAAATCACCGTGTACGAATTCGACATCAGCCCCAAGCTTGTCGGCATTGGCATGAGCCATCTCGATTGCCGACTCGGAAAGGTCTGACAAAGTGACCCGCAACCCCTTTGGTCCCTCAAGTTTCATCGTCACCCCGATGGCGCCACTGCCGGTTCCAACGTCTAACAATTGAAGCGGCTCACCTAACTCGAGTGGGAACATTCGCCGAATCCGTTCTAAAGCGCCAAACACGAGCTCTTCCGTTTCTGGCCGCGGGATTAACACGGCAGGCGAAACGGCAAAGCGGCGCCCATAAAATTCTTCAAATCCTAGCAAATATTGAATCGGTACACCTTCATCGCCATGCAACAACACGAACCGCTGGAATCTGGACCAGACTTCAGGCGCGAGCTCTTCCTGCATATTGGCAAACAACTGGGCCCGACTCCAACCAGTCAATTCGCGCAACAAAAGTTCTCCCGCATTTTCGTCCCGACCTAGTGGCGTTAAAAAAGAAGAAGCCCATGTAAGGGCCTCGTGAACTTTTTTAGACATCTGATGCAGCTTCCAGCCTACTTGATTGGTCCTCGACGATTAAAGCGTCAATAATTTCATCAAGCTTGCCTTCAATGATTTGGTCCAATTTTTGAATCGTTAAACCGATGCGGTGGTCGGTCACACGGTTTTGCGGGAAATTGTAGGTACGAATCCGTTCGGAACGATCTCCGGTACCAACCGCAGATTTGCGGACTTGGTCGTATTCAGCTCTCGCCTCTTGCTGGAATTTATCGTAGACGCGGGCACGCAATACTTTCATCGCTTTGTCTTTATTTTTATGCTGTGATTTTTCATCCTGACATGATACAACGATACCAGTTGGGATATGCGTTAATCTTACTGCAGACATCGTCGTGTTAACGGACTGTCCACCGGCGCCGCTTGATGCGAATGTATCAAAACGGATGTCCTTGTCGTGGATCTCCACCTCGACCTCTTCTGCTTCCGGTAAGCAGGCAACCGTTGCCGTTGACGTATGAATACGTCCACCCGATTCTGTTTCCGGAACACGCTGAACGCGGTGTGCACCGTTTTCGAATTTAAGTTTCGAATAGGCACCCGTTCCATTGATCATAAAAATAATTTCCTTAAAGCCACCGAGACCAGTTGGGTTTGAATCCATGATATCAATTTTCCAACCCTGGGATTCTGCGAAACGGCTATACATACGATAAAGCGTACCGGCAAAAAGAGCCGCCTCTTCGCCACCAGCAGCGCCGCGAATCTCCATGATCACACTCTTGTCATCGTTCGGATCCTTCGGAATTAAAAGGATTTTCAAACGGCCTTCCAACTCTTCGATGCGGTCTTTTAGCTCGCTGACTTCTTCTTTCACCATTTCGCGCATGTCAGAATCAAGCTTTTCATCGAGCATCGCAAGCGCTTCGGTTAGTTGCCCTTTCGCTTCCTTGTACTCGCGGTAGGCTTGCACCGTTTCACTTATATCTGATTGCTCTTTGGAGTATTCACGCAGTTTGTTTGCGTTATTTATAATTTCCGGATCACTTAACAGCTCATTCAACTTCTCATAGCGGTCTTCAACCGCTTGTAAACGATCAAACAACGTCCTTCACCTCAATCTTATAGGCATAACATTATAATTATAGTATAGGCGAAAACCAAGGTCAAAAACAAATTACAAAAAGAACAGCACTTTAACACTTTAAAGCATGTATTTTTTTTAAAACACTAAAACACTTCAACGCTTTAAAGCATGTGGGGACTGTCCCCACATGCTTTAAAGTGTTAAAGTGTTTGGCCTCGGACTGCTGTTGTTTAGCGGTTTCCGATGTTGATGTTGATGGTGTAGGTTGGGAGGGCTGCTGTTATTTTTTTCTCGAGTTGAGCGGCTGCTTTTTGTTGTTGGCTCCGTGACATGTCACGTCTAGGATAGACGGTGATGTTCATCGTACTGCCGTTTCGTGTAATTCCCCCCACTTCAAAGCGGTTGTCGGCTCTAGCCATCGATCTAACCCGATCGACAGCATATCCTAGATTGTTCACATGCGTTGCCGTATCAGAACTCAAATTTAAGAAATTCGGATTCTGTTCGGTCACCGCATCACGGTCGACATCGTTTGTTTCCGGGTTATTAGAACGGACATTTAAAAGGTTCCCATTTTTTCCGCCGTGGTTACCAACATTTTCATTCCCTAAATAATTATTACAACCAGCCGCAAATACGGCCATTAATAGGATTATCGCTACTAAAAAACGCTTTTTCACTTATTCCACCTCCATTTTTAATTTCTCCTAAACCACTCGCTTCAACACATAAAAAAACTGCCAATCTTCAACTAGAATGGCAGTTTTTTCGTATAAAAATGATTTAATTAGAGCTAACCGTTTCAACCGCTGCAGAATCGCTCACTAGCGAACTGGGAGTTCTAGGCACTTCATGGTGGTGGCGACAGCGCGGTTCGTATGCTTCCGAAGCCCCGACAAGAATGATTGGGTCATGGTAGGATGCTGGACGACCGTTAATTAAGCGCTGCGTACGGCTCGCCGGCGAACCGCAAACTGCACAAACAGCTTGAAGCTTCGTGACAAGCTCAGCAATCGCCATAATATTTGGCATCGGGCCAAATGGCTCGCCCCGGAAATCCTGATCCAATCCAGCCGCAATCACACGATGACCACTGTCGGCTAGCTGTTGCACCACATTGGTAATTTCGGCATCGAAAAATTGCACCTCATCAATGGCAATCACATCGACATCCGCATCAATATATTGGAAAATATCCGTCGAACGGGCAATCGGAATCGCGATAAAGGAAGTTCCGTTATGAGAAACAATCGCTTCATTCGCATATCGATTATCCAATTGTGGCTTAAAGACAACTATTTTCTGCTTAGCAAACTGCGTCCGGCGCACTCGGCGAATCAACTCCTCCGACTTGCCCGAAAACATACTTCCGCAGATTACCTCAACCCAACCGCTTTGCTTCATCACATACATGTAAACGGCCTCTCCTTTCTTGCTAAAAAAATATCTATATTCATTAGTTTGTGTCGTTAAGTATCCATTTGTCTCGGCTTTTTTACAAATTGGTCAAATATCTTATGCTCTATAAGTAGTGTCTGGCTCCAGCGCCCAGCGTCTAGTGGACTTCACCCTCCTTTCCTACGATAAGTCAACATCGCATCGCAAACTACACGATTCGTGTTTCCTTTATCTCAGTCAGAAGGGCTGAAGTCCATACGCCGCTAAACGGGCGCTTCCGCCTTTCTAAATAAAAAACAGGCAAGTAGCAAACTCCACTTGCCTGTTCGTTCATTATTACTTCATGCCGTATTTTTTGTTGAACTTGTCTACACGTCCACCAGCTTCAGCGAACTTTTGACGTCCTGTATAGAAAGGATGGCACTCTGAGCAAGTTTCTACTTTAAGTTCCTTTTTAACAGAACCAGATTCAAACGTGTTTCCACAAGCACAAGTCACCATTGCTTTGTTATAGTTAGGATGAATTCCTGCTTTCATTCTTTTCATCTCCTTTACGCCCTGAATCTTTCGAAACAGAGTTATATATTGGTACAAAAGTTGTACCATTTATTAAAAACACACTGCTAACATTATAGCAAGCGACTTTTCATTTTGCAAGAATCTGTTTTTAAATGGAAAGTTTTTATAATAATGTGCTGCACTCGAATGTTGATTGGATCAGAAGGCGCTTCGCTTTCCGCGGGGCGTCAGGTGAGCCTCCTCGTCGCTTCGCGCCTGTGGGGTCTCACCTTTGCCGCTAATCCCGCAGGAGTCTTCGCGCCTTCTGCTCCAATCAACTAGTGCTTTGTAAAATGATTCTATCGTTGTTTCGCTTTTAGTTCTTCGCCAATTGCTGCGAAGAATTCTTCGTTTGATTTGGTTGTTCTTAGCTTGCGTAAGAATTTTTCCGCGAAGTCTGGTGAGTCGGACATTGATTTGCGGATGGCCCATAGCTTGTCCAAATGCATTTTCGGAATGAGCAATTCTTCTTTCCTTGTACCTGAACGGCGGATGTCAAGCGCAGGGAAAATTCGGCGCTCGGCAAGGGCACGGTCTAGGTGAAGTTCCATGTTTCCGGTTCCTTTGAATTCCTCGTAAATGACGTCATCCATCCGTGAGCCGGTATCGACTAGAGCCGTTGCTAAAATCGTTAAGCTGCCACCCTCTTCAATATTACGGGCCGCCCCAAAGAAACGCTTCGGACGGTGGAACGCCGCCGGGTCAATCCCCCCTGATAACGTACGACCACTTGGCGGAATAACCAAGTTATAGGCACGAGCCAGACGCGTAATCGAATCCATCAAAATCACGACATCGCGTTTATGCTCGACCAGGCGCATTGCCCGCTCCAACACAAGCTCAGCGACTTTAATATGATTCTCCGGCACCTCGTCAAAAGTGGAGGACACAACATCACCGGCAACCGAACGCTCGATGTCGGTTACTTCTTCTGGACGCTCGTCAATTAATAGCACAATCAATTCAGCTTCCGGATGATTCGTGGTGATCGCATTAGCGATCTCTTTGATTAGCATCGTTTTACCTGCCTTAGGTGGCGCGACAATCAATCCACGCTGACCAAACCCAACAGGTGCGATTAAATCCATAATTCGGGTAGAAATATGTTTTGGAGTTGTCTCTAACAGCATTTGGCGATCTGGGTATAACGGTGTAAGCGCCGGGAAGTGTACACGTTCCTTGGCCGATTCCGGATCGTCACCGTTCACAGCTTCAACATGTAATAAACCGAAATAACGCTCATTCTCCTTAGGCGGGCGAACCTTCCCCGAAACCTTGTCCCCATTTCGTAGGTCGAATCGGCGAATTTGCGAAGCAGAAATATATATATCTTCCGAGCTTGGCGAATAATTTATCGGTCTTAGGAAACCAAATCCTTCTGACTGAATAATTTCAAGAACGCCTTCCATAAAAAAGTAGCCTTGCTGCTCGGCTCTAGCTTTTAAAATGGCGAAAATTAATTCTTTTTTCGTTAATTTGCTGTAATAGGAAATCTTGTACGTTCTGGCAAGCTCGTACAATTCCTTCAGCTTCATGTTTTCCAAACTGGAAATGTTCAAATTAATATCCATCATGACACCACTCTTTATTTATTATCAGTGAAAAAAACTTCACAATTTTTTCGCAGTATTTCCCCTATATAAGTGTTTGAAAAATAGGAAAGAGCATACTTGAAGATTCGCTTGAAGTGTAAGAAGAGAAATTCAACATGCAGGTAATTTAATTTTACCTTGTCTATAGCCTAATAGGCAACAAATTTTTGGAAAATTAGCGTTGGAAGGTAAGGTTAGAGCTCCTAACCTGTCATAAAAGGTTAGGAGCTTTTCTTGAAGATTGGCTTTCTATCTACTTCACTATAAAATTTGGTTTCATTTTCAAGCTATGACGACCGTCAATAAAACGAACTGTGCCGGATTTCGCGCGCATAACAACCGAATGGGTAGAACCATAAGAGCCTTTAAACTGAACACCCTTTAACAATTCACCATCCGTCACACCCGTTGCGGCAAAAATCGCATCGTCACCTTTGACGAGATCTTCCATCCGCAGGACACGGCTTACATCAATCCCCATTCTCTTACAGCGTTCTGCTTCTGCATCGTTTTGTGGCAATAGTTTCCCTTGGAGTTCCCCGCCAAGGCATTTTAACGCAACGGCAGCAATAACGCCTTCCGGTGCCCCACCTGAGCCAAACAAAATATCGACACCGGTAAAATCAAATGCCGTATTAATTGCACCGGCAACATCGCCGTCATTAATCAGCTTAATACGGGCACCTGCTTCGCGTAGTTGGGCAATAATATGAGCATGGCGTTCACGATTCAATACCGTTGCCACCACATCTTCAATGTTTTTATTTTTCGCACGGGCAACCGCCTTCAAATTATCTAACACCGATGCATTAATATCGATTTGTCCAACCGCTTCCGGACCGACAGCAATTTTATCCATATACATATCAGGCGCATGCAGCAAATTGCCATGATCCGCAACTGCCAACACCGCTAACGCATTCCAGCCGCCCGATGCGACGATATTCGTACCCTCTAACGGGTCTACCGCGACATCAAGACGAGGGCCGTAACCGGTTCCAAGTTTTTCGCCAATATATAGCATTGGCGCTTCGTCCATCTCGCCTTCCCCAATGACAACGGTTCCCTTCATTGGCACCGTGTCAAACACGTCGCGCATTGCCGACGTTGCTGCACCATCCGCCTCGTCCTTTAAACCGCGACCCATCCAGCGTGCTGACGCCAACGCCGCCGCCTCCGTAACCCGAACAAGCTCCATCGATAAGCTTCTCTCCATGTTGTCCCTTCCCCTTTTAAAAAACTTATTAAAAGCCAACACCCAATGGTGCCAGCTTTATAAACTATACTTTTTCAATTACGCATTTTTTAATTGCTCAATTTCCTCATCTGTTAAGCTTTCGCGCCAAATCGTTGCGCCAAGGCCATTTAATTTTTCGACTAAATTACTATAGCCACGGTCGATATGCTCTAACCCCGTTACTTCGGTAATTCCTTCCGCCATTAAGCCAGCAATCACTAACGCAGCACCAGCCCGTAGGTCACTCGCCTTTACCTTTGCACCTTGCAGTTGTACCGGTCCATTAATAATCGCTGAACGGCCTTCAACTTTAATTTGCGCATTCATGCGGCGCAATTCGTCGATATGCTTGAAACGCGCTCCATAAATCGTATCGGTGACCACACTTGCATTCTCCGCGTTTGTTAAAAGTGTCGTCATTGGCTGCTGCAGATCGGTTGGAAAACCTGGATAAACGAGCGTCTTAATGTCCACCGCCTTTAACGGATTCGGTGCTGAGCCCACAAACACTTGGTCATCATTCACATCAATCGGCACACCCATCTCTCGCAGTTTGGCAATCAAGCTTTCTAGGTGATGGGAAATCACATTGTCTATGAGAATTCCTTTTCCGGCAGCCGCCGCTAGAATCATATACGTTCCCGCTTCAATCCGGTCAGGAATAATCGTATGACGACAGCCGTGCAGCTGGTCGACCCCGTCAATGCGGATGATATCGGTTCCAGCTCCTTTAATTTTCGCACCCATATTGGATAAAAGCGTAGCCACATCAATAATTTCCGGCTCTTTCGCCGCATTCTCAATAATCGTCCGACCCTTTGCTCGTACCGCTGCCAGCATGATATTAATGGTCGCCCCAACGCTGACAACGTCCAAATAAATCCGGGCACCGCGCAGTTCATCGGCACGCAAATAAATCGCGCCCTGCTCGTTGGTTACCGTAGCGCCTAACGCCTCAAAACCTTTGATGTGCTGGTCAATCGGCCGCGGTCCGAGATGGCAGCCGCCTGGTAAACCGATGACCGCTTTTTTAAAGCGACCGAGCATTGCCCCCATTAAATAGTAGGAAGCGCGCAGCTTTTTCACTTTCCCATTTGGTAATGGCATTGAAATCATCGAGGATGGATCGACGGTCATTTCATGGTTCGAAAACTGAACAGTTCCACCGATTTCCTCAAGAAGCGCTTTTAAAATTTGTACATCCGAAATATCAGGCAAGCCCTCAATCGTCACAGGTGAATCGGCTAAAATCGTCGCCGGAATGAGCGCAACGGCACTATTTTTGGCGCCGCTGATTCGAACTGTTCCTCTTAAAGGATAACCGCCTGCAATTTTAAGCTTTTCCATAGTCGACTCCTTTCTAAAGCCATACTGCAAGTTGGTGAATATTACCAAATCATTTAGACAAAAACCGACAGTCTTTTAATTAGTTTACACCAAAAAAAACTTTTCATGTATGAAAAGGAAATTTTTTTTAAAATAAGCCTATTGACCTAGAGACAAGGGCAGGACGTGGTGATAGGTCACTTGTCCCACCCATGCACTTGGTGGTTTGAGAGACGAGGGAGCTCCCTCTTCCAGCATTATTTTTCGGTCCGTGTGCTCCAGTCTTTCAAGAACGCTTCAATACCAGCATCTGTTAACGGATGCTTGAACATTTGCATAATCACCTTGTACGGGCAAGTGGCAATATGCGCTCCACGTAAAGCTGCATCGGTAACATGCTGTGGATGGCGGATGGATGCGGCGATGATTTCTGTTTCAATGCCATGCACGGCAAAAATTTCAGCAATCGTCGAAATCAAATCCATTCCATTGTGGCCGATATCATCTAATCTTCCCAAGAACGGTGACACATACGTTGCCCCGCTTCGTGCGGCTAATAGCGCTTGGTTAGCACTGAAAATTAGCGTTACATTCGTTTTAATACCCTCTTTGGCTAGGACATTAACTGCCTTTAAGCCATCTGGCGTCATCGGCAGTTTCACGGTAATATCAGGATGAATCGCCGCTAATTCGCGTCCTTCTTTAATCATCCCTTCCGCGTCAAGGGCAATTACCTCACCGCTGACGGAACCGCCGACTAATTCAGCAATTTCCTTTAGACGATCGTGGAAGCTGATATTCTTTTCCTTTGCCACTAGCGAAGGGTTTGTTGTTACTCCAGCTAAAATGCCTAACGCATGGGCCTCGCGGATTTCGTCAATGTTTGCTGTATCGATGAAAAATTTCATGATGTTTTCCTCCTAATTATTTGTATATACGACAAATTTCGTCAAACTCCACTTTACGAACGGAAAACCGCCCTTCTCGAAAAGGCGGTTTCTCCCAAAAATGTGATATTTGATCTTTTGCTTGAATGTTACGCCTTGCCAGAAGAACCGAATTCGCGCATTTTGCCAATTACTGTTTCTTTAATGGCATCGCGAGCTGGACCTAAATATTTGCGTGGGTCGTATTCGTTTGGCTTTTCTGCTAACACTTGGCGTACGACCTTCGCTGAGGCAATTTGATTTTCTGTGTTGACATTAATTTTAGCCGTACCTAACGAAATCGACTTCTGAATATCCTTTGTTGGAATTCCTGTTCCACCGTGAAGTACAAGCGGCACACCAGTGATCTTTTGAATTTCTTCCATCTCAGCAAAGCCTAATTTCGGTTCGCCCTTGTAAGGTCCGTGAACGGAACCTAACGCCGGTGCTAAGCAATCGATACCAGTACGTTTCACAAGCTCCTCACATTCTTGAGGGTTTGCGTAGATAACGCCTTCGGCAACGACATCATCCTCTTGTCCACCAACTGTACCAAGCTCAGCTTCTACGGACACACCGCGAGCATGGGCATACTCTACCACTTTCGTTGTCGTTTCGATGTTTTGCTCAAATGGATCGTGAGACGCATCAATCATGACAGACGTAAAGCCTGCATCAATCGCTTCCTTACATTTGTCAAAACTTGAGCCATGGTCTAAATGAATCGCCACTGGCACAGAAATTTTATAATCATGCATTAATCCTTCAACCATTTTCACTACGGTCGTGAAACCGCCCATGTAACGAGCAGCCCCTTCGGAAACACCCAGGATCACTGGTGACTTTTCCGCTTCGGCCGCTTGAAGGATAGCTTGCGTAAACTCAAGGTTATTTAAGTTAAATTGCCCGACTGCATACTTCTCTGCATTCGCTTTTTTCAGCATTTCTGTCATTGAAACTAAAGGCATTCTTCTTCCTCCTTTAATACGCTTCTTTCTAGCAAGACCTACAGGTTAGCTTTCCCTTATGTACATTATCACTATACAGTCATTACTAAAAAAACAGCCATTTGAAATCCACTAGTATCATATCAAAAACAGTAAACAATTGCCAACAATGGCCAAGCAGTTTTTAAAAATGTCACAATGAAAGCGGAACCAACCGTTTTACACACTTTAGCACTTTAAAGCATGTGGGGACAGTCCCCGATCGCTTTAAAGTGTTAAAGTGTTAATGTGCTTAAAAATATATACATGTTTTAAAGCGCTAAAGTGGCAGTTTGATTGCATGAAAAAAGTGCAAGATGGGTGTCTTGCACTTAGGATTTGATTGGTAGGTGCTCGCGGACGGCAGCACGGATGTCGTCAATGTCGAACGGTTTCGCAAAGTGGGTTCTCGCTCCTAAATCCTTTGCTTCTTGAATCATGTCCAATTCCCCGTATGCGGTCATGATAATGACGCGGATTTCCGGGTCGATTAATTTCATTCGCTTTAGAATTTCAATGCCATCCATTCCGGGAATTTTCATATCCAAGAGCACTAAGTCAGGCGAATGCTGCTTAACCGTTTCGAGCGCTTGTGGCCCGTTGGCGGCTTGAAAGGTTTGATACCCTTCTTTTTGAAACACTTCATTTAGTAAAATTCTAATCCCAAATTGATCATCAACAATTAAAATTTTCTCTTTCAAACATACCGCCCCTATCATTGCTTTAATTTTCAAAATTTTTCCGTAATCATTGCTTAATTAATTCGCTTTTCCTTTCCGTTTTCCCTTCTTTTCTAGCGAAGATATTCCGACAAATTCCTCTATATTTTGATAATTTCCGCGAAAGTATTATAATGTACAATGATATACGGTCAAAGCCTTTTGTGAAAGGGGCTTTTCGGAGGGATTTTATGTTAAAAATGTTCGCCACCCAACTATCTGGCTTATTTAAACGAATTCAAGAAAAAGAAGAGTTTGCTTTCGAAGATGCGGCACGCTTAATTGCCCAGGGGGCTGTCAGCGAAGGTTCGATTTATCTATACGGTGTTAAGGAGATGGAGGCTGTTGTGTTGGAGGCAACGGTTGGTGCAGAACCACTTCGCCACGCGAAACCGTTTCCCGCTGACATTTCTGGGATTTTGGACTCAGATCGAGTGCTGATTATTTCCCGACTTTCAACCGATCCGGAGGCGCTTGCCTGTGCGCAGCAGCTGCGCGATGCGGGCATCCCGTTTGTCGCGATGGCCACGAAGGTCGAGTCGGATGCAGAAGATTTATTCGATTTTGCCGACGTTTCGCTCAATTTGCAGCTGAATAAAGGCCTTTTACCTGATGAAACCGGAAATCGTTTCGGTTTTCCGACAGCCATTGCCGGATTATTTACCTATTACGGTCTCAAATTCACGTTTGACGAAATATTAGCGGAATATGATGAAGAATGAACCCCTTTTTGAAGGGGTTTTTCTTGTTTTTGAACCTTTTTGAGTCGATATCAAACTTTTTTCGGCAGATATCAAACTTTTTCACAAATTTGTCATATTTGGTCAATCTCTTCAAAAGGATATTTACCTTTCTAGTTAACATATTTACCTTTTCAGAAACATATTTACCTTTTCTGGTTAGATATTTACCTCTTTGGAGCATTTATTTACCTTTTTCACAATTTCGTCACAATTTCCCATCCGTCCACTCACCACGCCACTAAAAAAAGCCACTCCCCCGCGGGAATGGCTCATAAAATCTACAAATGACGTTTCAACGATGCTTCCACGAAGTCGCGGAACAACGGCTGCGGACGATTTGGTCGTGACAAGAACTCCGGATGGAATTGGGAAGCCACGAACCATGGGTGGTCGCCAAGCTCAATTGTCTCGACTAGGCGGCCGTCCGGGCTTGTGCCGGAGAAAATGAAGCCCTTCGCTTCCATCATTTCGCGATATTCATTATTGAACTCATAACGATGACGGTGGCGTTCGTAAACCACTTCTTCACCATAAGCAGCGAACACCTTTGTTCCAGCGACAAGCTTACATGGCTGTTTGCCAAGGCGTAGCGTGCCACCTAAATCCTCAATGTCTTTTTGCTCTGGCAGCAAGTCGATGATTGGGTACGGCGTGTTCGGATCAAGTTCTGAAGAATGAGCGCCCTTTAAGCCTAGCACGTTGCGGGCAAACTCAACTGTTGCCAGCTGCATGCCAAGGCAAATGCCAAGGAACGGAACCTTTTGTTCACGGGCATATTGGGTTGCTAAAATTTTACCCTCCACACCACGGTCGCCGAAACCACCTGGTACAAGGATTCCATCTGCATCGCCCAAAAGCTCTGCCACATTCGCAGCTGTCACTTCTTCAGCGTTGACCCACTTGATTTCAATGTCGGAGTCAAAGGCAAAACCGGCATGCTTTAACGCCTCAACGACAGAAATATAAGCATCTTGCAACTCGACGTATTTTCCGACAAGAGCAATTCGCGTTTTGTTTGTTAAATTTCTTACTTTGTCTAAAAGTGCTTTCCATTCCGTCATTTCGGCTGGTTGGCAACCAAGCTTTAAGTGGTCGCAGACGATTTGGTCGAAATTCTGGTCTTGTAAAATAAGTGGAATCGCGTAAAGCGTATCGGCATCCGGCGATTCGATAACGGCGTTCATATCGATATCACAGAAAAGCGCCAACTTGTCTTTCATGTCCTGAGAAATCGGCATTTCCGTACGGACGACCACGACGTTTGGCTGAATTCCAAGGCTACGCAGCTCTTTCACACTGTGCTGAGTCGGCTTCGTTTTCATTTCACCGGCCGCTTTTAAATAAGGAATCAGCGTACAGTGAACATACATCACATTGTCACGGCCTATATCGCTTTTAATTTGGCGAATCGCTTCAAGGAACGGCAATGACTCAATGTCGCCGACTGTTCCGCCAACTTCGGTGATGACAACGTCTGCTTGAGTTTCGCGGCCAGCCCGGAACACTTTATCTTTAATTTCATTGGTAATATGCGGAATCACCTGAACCGTAGCACCAAGGTAGTCTCCGCGGCGTTCCTTTTTCAAGACTGTGGAATAAATTTTTCCTGTGGTCAAGTTACTAAACTTATTTAAATTAATATCAATAAAACGTTCATAGTGACCTAAGTCAAGATCTGTTTCCGCGCCGTCGTCTGTGACAAACACTTCCCCATGCTGATAGGGGCTCATTGTCCCTGGGTCGACGTTAATGTATGGGTCGAATTTCTGAATGGTGACCTTCAGGCCGCGATTTTTTAATAATCTTCCTAGTGATGCAGCGATGATTCCTTTTCCAAGTGATGAAACCACACCGCCTGTGACGAAAATGTACTTTGTCATGAAAATCCCCCTCTTTATTCTGTAAATTGATTTCTTCTTAAGGTTTCCAAAATCGAACCCGTTATGAAGGGGGTCTTTTTCTTTTGGTAAAATGGCTGCCAACTGGCGTTTTTTTTACCAAATAAAAATAAAAAACGCCCCCGGTCAGGGAGCGTTAAAATTAACGTTTCATAGCTGTCCTTTTTAAAGGAGCCCAAAAAAGATTCTACCTTCCTCGAATTTAAAAGTCAAGGGTAGAGTTTCGAAAAAAGTTTTCGTTATTAGAGGTCTTCATCCTCATCTTCTAATGCGAGGTCATCATCTTCTTCGTCCTCTTCTTCCAGCTCATCGTCGACTTCGTCCAATTCATCGAAGACTTCTTCGTCATCCTCGAGAATCTCTTCATCTTCGAAATCCTCTTCCACTTCGTCTTCGTCAAGGTCGTCTAAGAGATCATCTTCATCTTCAAGAAGGTCTTCGTCTTCGAATTCATCGAAGTCTTCCTCGAACAGATCCTCTTCGTCATCGAAGCCATCTGCATCGATATCATCCTCGTCACCTTTAAGCTTCTTCTTCTTGCCTTTTTTCGGTTTGATATCAGTAATTGTATCTTCTTCTGATTTTTCAACTTTATACCAGGTGCGAAGACCCCAACGGTTATCCCCTAAGCAGAGGAATCGGCCGTCAATATTCATATCTGTATAAAATTGGGAAATTTTTGCTCTAACTTCACTTTCACTCATACCGGTAGCAGCAATAATTTGGTTCATAAGATCCATGAATGCTACGGTTTCTTTATTATTACCTTCTATGATGACATACGCCATATCAATCAATGACATATCTTCTAGCTGTTCTTTCGTGAATTGCGCAAGACTCAAATTCAGCACTTCCTTTCTCATCACACAATAGGGCACTTACCCACCGAATTCATACTCTTCATTATAAACAAATCTTATAGGTTTATGCCAGTTTTTACTTAATGCTTTTATCCTTTATTACCGTTTCTTCAGCATCCTAAAACCGAGGACGAAAAAAACAATCGATAAAATGAAAAACGAGATGGCGCCTAATTGTTTTTCGTAGAGGAAAATCATCCCCAAAATCGATCCTAAAGCGACCATAAAAAGTAAAAACCGCCCCAATATTCTCATAAATCGCACCGCACCCTAGCCGTCAAAATTAACCAACTAACCTATCCAACTATGATTATAAAACAAAACAAATGAAATGCCACCTAGTTAAAGGAAAAAAAACACTTTAGCGCTTTAAAGCGTGTGGGGACTGTCCCCACTTGCTTTAAAGTGCTAAAGCGCTACATCTTTTTTTACATGTTTCTGCGGTATTGTCCGCCGACTTGGTAGAGGGCGCGTGTGATTTGGCCGAGGCTGGCGACTTTGACGGTTTCCATCAGTTCAGCAAAGATGTTGCCGCCGCTAACGGCTGCTTGCTTCAGGCGAACCAATGCTGCCTCTGTTTCTGCCGCATTGCGAGCCTGGAAATCTCGCAGATTCTGGATCTGCAATTCCTTTTCTTCCTGGGTTGCCCTCGCCACTTCCATCGAGTCAATCTCCTCTTCAGAAGGCGGGTTCGGATTCAAATACGTGTTCACCCCGATGATCGGTAGCTCACCTGTATGCTTCTTCATTTCATAGTGCATCGACTCGTCTTGGATTTTTCCGCGTTGGTACTGTGTTTCCATTGAACCAAGTACGCCGCCGCGATCATCCATCCGTTCGAATTCTTGCAGCACCATTTCTTCCACTAGATCCGTTAACTCCTCGACAATAAACGAACCTTGCAGTGGATTTTCGTTCTTCGTTAAGCCATGCTCTTTTGTAATAATCATCTGAATCGCCATCGCCCGACGAACCGATTCTTCCGTTGGTGTCGTAATCGCTTCATCATACGCGTTCGTATGGAGCGAGTTGCAGTTATCATGCAGCGCCATTAACGCCTGCAGCGTCGTCCGGATATCGTTGAAATCGATTTCTTGGGCATGCAGTGAGCGACCCGATGTTTGGATATGGTACTTCAACTTTTGCGAGCGCTCATTAGCACCATACTTATCACGCATAACCGTCGCCCAAATCCGACGCGCCACGCGACCAATCACTGTGTACTCCGGATCCAACCCGTTCGAGAAGAAGAACGACAGATTCGGCGCAAAATCATCGATATTCATGCCGCGGCTTAAATAGTACTCGACATAGGTGAAACCATTCGCCAACGTAAACGCCAATTGCGAAATCGGATTCGCACCCGCTTCAGCAATGTGGTACCCGGAAATCGACACCGAGTAATAATTACGCACCTGATTATCGATAAAATACTGCTGAATATCTCCCATCATCCGCAAAGCAAATTCGGTTGAGAAAATACACGTATTTTGGCCTTGGTCTTCTTTTAAAATATCCGCCTGAACCGTACCGCGCACCGTCTTCAGCGTGTAATCCTTAACCGCCGTAAATTCCTCCAGCGTCAGCATCCGACCAAGTTCGGCTTCCTTCTTTTCCACCTGCTGCTCAATCGCCGTATTCATGAACATCGCCAAGATAATTGGCGCCGGACCGTTAATCGTCATTGAAACAGACGTTGACGGATGGCATAGGTCAAAGCCCGCATAAAGCTTTTTCATATCGTCCAACGTACAAATGCTGACGCCGCTTTCGCCGACTTTCCCGTAAATGTCTGGACGGTAGTCTGGGTCTTCCCCATATAACGTAACCGAGTCAAACGCCGTGCTTAAACGCTTCGCCGCATCATCTTTGGACAAGTAATGGAAACGACGGTTCGTCCGCTCTGGCGTTCCTTCACCGGCAAACTGACGCTTCGGATCCTCTCCCTCACGCTTGAACGGGAACACGCCTGCTGTGTACGGGAATTCGCCCGGAACGTTTTCACGGTACACCCAACGGATAATTTCGCCGTAATCCTTGTACTTCGGTAAGGCCACCTTCGGAATATCAAGGCCAGACAAGCTCTTCGACTTCAAAGCGGTGATAATTTCTTTATCGCGGATGCGCGTCACAAACTGGTCGGCTGCGTACATTGCCTTCTTCGCTTCCCAGCCTTGTAAAACGTTTGCCGTCTCAGCTGTCAATTTGCCCTCTGTCTCGGTTTTTATTTTACCAAGAGCTTCGGCAATCTCTAATCTGTCCTTAACCGCTTCAATAGCACCTTCTAATTGGAACAGCTTGCGTGCATAGCCAACTTGCTCTTCCGCTTTCTTATGGTAACCGCGAACCGTCTCAGAGATTTCACGTAAGTAGTAGCGACGATCGTTTGGAATAATAATGTTTTGCTTTTCGACACGAGCATTTTTAGAAAAAGAAGTCTGCCATTCTGTACCGGTTTTCTCGTTAATCTCCTCGACCAATGCCGCGAATAAGGCATTCGTGCCTGGATCATTAAATTGGCTGGCAATCGTGCCATACACCGGCATGTCGTGAAGTTCTTTTTCAAAAAGCATCCGTGAACGTTGGTATTGCTTCTGTACCTGGCGCTGTGCATCCTCAGAGCCTTTGCGTTCGAACTTATTGATCACCACAAGATCAGCAAAATCGAGCATATCGATTTTTTCAAGCTGTGATGGCGCTCCGAATTCGCTCGTCATCACATACATGGACACGTCGCAAATTTCGGTAATTTCTGCATCCCCTTGACCGATTCCGCTCGTTTCCACAACGATAAGGTCAAAGCCGGCTGCCTTGACGACGCTAATTGCGTCCTTAATCGCTAACGACAGCTCACTTTTTGAATTACGCGTTGCTAGGCTGCGCATATAAACGCGCGGATTGAAGATCGCGTTCATGCGGATGCGGTCACCTAGTAGCGCTCCGCCCGTTTTTTGTTTCGTCGGGTCAACCGAGAGGATGGCCACTTTTTTCACTGGAATTTCGTTAAGGAAACGGCGAATCAATTCATCGGTGAGTGAACTTTTACCCGCACCGCCTGTACCGGTAATGCCGACCACCGGAACTTTCTGCGTTAACGATTTGACCTTTTCCATCACGGTTTCAACCGCTGCGGCTGACTCATGATCACGGTCAACCTGGTGCTCGGCCAACGTAATCAGCTTGGCGATTGTGTTCACATCATCTGTCGTCAGGCTCGTTAATTCCTGCGGCACTGTTTCTGGTGTGATGGTTGCGAAGTCACACTCCTCAATCATCATGTCAATCATGCCTTGCAGGCCATGCTGGCGACCGTCCTCAGGTGAAAAAATCCGCGCAATCCCGTATTCATGAAGCTCCTTCATTTCGCGTGGTAAAATAACTCCGCCACCACCGCCATAAATACGGATGTGAGCGGCACCTCTTTCTTTTAATAAGTCGTACATATATTTAAAGTATTCCACATGCCCGCCTTGATACGAGGAAATCGCAATCCCTTGTGCGTCCTCTTGAATCGCAGCATTCACAACCTCTTCAACCGAACGGTTATGGCCGAGGTGAATGACCTCCGCTCCGCTCGCCTGAAGGATGCGGCGCATAATATTAATCGAAGCATCATGTCCGTCGAACAGGCTTGACGCCGTTACAAAACGGATGTGATGCTTCGGCTTGTAAGAAGTTTTCGCTGTACTCATGCCTTTCAAAGCCCCCCTTGTTTGTTTCGTATTAAAAATCTCCCTGTGACTTCCATTTTGAACCGGAGCCGATATGGCTGCCTAAATCGGGTTTACCTATCCCTTGATCCCCGCAAAAAGTAATTCCGTTTGCAGCTCGATGTACTCATCAAGCGTGTACATTTTTTGCAGCGCCCAGCGGCGAAATCCCCACATTTGTCCTTGGACAAAGATGTTATGGGCGAGCATTCGAACTTGGTTTTCTGTTAACGTTAGCGCGCCGTTCTCTACGCAGCGGCTGATAATCGTCTCGAACATTCCGACCATTTCCAGCTCCTTGCGCAACACATAGGGCAGCGCGTCTTTGGATAGCGATTTGACCTCTTGGTACATGACGAGAACCTCATCCTGCATTTCGTCGACAATGCGGAAATAATGAGAGATCGCTAACCTTAGGCTATCTAGCGTGCCGCGCGTTTGATCAAGGTCGCTTTGCAGACGGTCACGGACTTCGTCATAGATGCTATCGCACACAAGATACAGGACGTCTTCTTTCGTGCGAATATATTCATAGAGTGTACCGATGCTAAAACCGGAAGCCCGTGCGATTTCTCTTGTGGTCGTCCGGTGAAAGCCTTTTTCGATAAAGAGGGTGACCGCGCCTTTGATCATTTCAGAGCGTCGTTTTTTCACCAACCGTTCATCCTTGACGGACGCCTGTACTTCGCGTTTTTTCATCTTTTTTACCCCTTTGATTTTCGGGGGAGACTGGCTGATTTTTTTATAAAAGGCTGTGTTCATTAGACTTGTTGATTTCCGCTCCAGATGCTTAAAAATAGATCTACTTCACACAGCCTAAAATACTTCTGCCATTCCCCCGTTGTCGTGAATGTTCCAGCTTATTTCGTTAACATCCGCCCGATGACTAGACGTTGGATTTCTTGAGTACCTTCGTAAATTTGCGTGATTTTCGCATCGCGCATGTAACGTTCAACCGGATAGTCCTTCGTGTAGCCGTATCCGCCAAACACTTGAACCGCTTCGGTTGTTACTTTCATCGCTGTGTCGCCAGCGAAAAGCTTCGACATGGCGGACTCCAATCCATAGGATAGACCCTCGGACTCGCGCCATGCCGCTTGGTAGGTTAATAGTCTTGCAGCTTCTACACTTGTTGCCATGTCAGCCAGTTTGAAGGATATTCCTTGATTAGCGGCAATCGGTTTACCAAACTGAACGCGTTCCTTCGCGTAGTCAACCGCTGCGTCTAATGCGCCTTGTGCGATCCCAACTGCTTGAGCAGCAATTCCATTACGGCCGCCATCTAAAGTCATCATTGCAATTTTGAAGCCATCCCCCTCTTCGCCAAGGCGGTTAGCAACTGGAATCTTGCAATCTTCGAACATAATTTCCGTTGTAGGTGAAGAACGAATACCGAGCTTCTTCTCTTTTTTCCCGACAGAGAAACCAGGGAAATCCTTTTCCACGATAAAGGCCGTTGTTCCTCTTTGCTTCGAAGTTGGATCCGTTAGCGCGAAGACGACATAAATATCGGCAATACCGCCGTTGGTGATAAAAATTTTGCTGCCATTTAGGACATAGTGATCGCCTTCTAGACGGGCTGTTGTTCTCATCCCACCTGCGTCAGAACCACTGCCCGGCTCCGTTAAGCCGTAAGCACCGATTTTCGAACCTTCCGCCATTGGGCGAAGGTATTTTTGCTTTTGCTCTTCTGTACCAAATTTGTAAACTGGCCAGCCGGCAAGCGATGTGTGTGCAGAAAGGGTAACCCCTGTTGAAGCACAGACGCGGGAAAGCTCCTCAACCGCAATACAGTAAGCAAGGTAATCAGAACCAATTCCGCCGTACTCCTCTGGCCAAGGAATCCCCGTTAAACCAAGCTCGGCCATTTTATCAAAAATCTCTCGATCAAAACGCTCCTCCTCGTCGCGCTCTGCCGCCGTAGGCGCCACCTCATTACGGGCAAAATCACGCACCATCTTCCGAATCATCTCATGCTCTTCCGTCAACTGAAAATACATCTACCTGCTCCTCCTTTAACACTTTAAAGCATGTGGGGACAGTCCCGCACTGCTTTAACGCGGTGAAGTGTGTGGGGACTGTCCCCGAGTTTTTTAAAGCGCTAAAGCGTTAATGCGCTTTAGTGTTTTAAAAAATACACATGCTTTAACGCGGTAAAGTGTTTGTGTGTGTTTTTGTTTTTGTTTTTGTTGTTATAGTGTTTTGCTGATTACGATACGTTGAATTTCGCTGGTGCCTTCGTAGATTTCGGTTACTTTAGCGTCGCGGAAATAGCGCTCGACTGGGTAGTCTTCAGTGTAGCCATAACCGCCAAAAACTTGGATGGCTTCGGTTGCCACTTCTACCGCTGTACGAGAAGCGAATAGCTTGGCCATTGATGCTTCCTTGCCGCATTTTAAGCCGCGATTGCGCATATCCGCTGCCCGATAAACTAGTAATCTAGCAGCCTCTACGCTGGTAGCCATATCTGCTAATTTAAAAGAAATCCCTTGCTGGGCAGCGATTGGCTTACCAAATTGAACGCGCTCGCGAGCATAGCCTCGAGCTGCTTCCAATGCCGCCTCAGCAATTCCTAGAGCCTGCGCAGCAATCCCAATTCGACCGGCATCCAGATTGGCCATCGCAATTTTAAAGCCGCCGCCCTCTTCACCTAATACATTCTCCACCGGCACACGCATATCCTCGAACGTTAGTTGAACCGTTCTTGAGCCATGTAGCCCCATTTTGTGCTCATCTTTTCCAATAACTAAACCAGGTGTATCTTTTTCAACGATAAAGGCCGTAACACCCTTCGACCCGGCTGCCGAGTTCGTCGAAGCAAATACGATATAAACATCCGCCTCGCCACCGTTTGTAATAAACACCTTCGCGCCGTTAAGCACATACTCATCACCGCGACGCTCCGCCCTTGTTTTTAAACTGCCGGCATCTGACCCGGCGCTCGGCTCAGTTAAACAGAATGCCCCCAAGTATTCACCACTAGCTAAGCGAGGTATATATTTCTGTTTTTGCTCCTCTGTTCCAAAGTAAAGAATCGGGTTCGTGCCGACCGACGTATGGACGGATAAAATAACTCCTATTGTCGCACTTACCTTAGATAGCTCGTTAATGGCAATGATGTAGGACATGAAGTCCATTTCCACTCCACCGTAGGCTTCCGGTACCGGAATCCCCATCAAGCCGAGCTCACCCATTTTTTTTACTATCTCACGCGGAAATTGGCCTTGCTCCATTTTTTCAACAAACGGCGCGATTTCAGCCGCGGCGAAATCACGGACCATTTTTCGCATCATTTCTTGTTCTTCCGTAAAACGGAGATCCATCTATGAAAACCTCCTTATGTTAAAATGTCATCCGCAGTGCGAAGTGGCCACGCTCGAACATAGCCAGCCCCGGCCGACCTATCACCAAACTTAGCTATATTGGTAGAAGCCGCGACCGCTCTTTTTCCCTAACCAGCCTGCTTTTACATACTTGCGAAGCAGTGGGCATGGTCGGTATTTTGAATCGCCAAAGCCCTCGTAAAGCGTTTCCATAATGTATAAACAAGTATCTAAGCCGATAAAATCAGCCAACGTCAGTGGACCCATTGGGTGATTCATCCCGAGTTTCATGACTTCGTCAATCGCTTCTTTCGTAGCAACGCCTTCATAAAGCGTGTAAATCGCTTCGTTGATCATCGGCATCAGAATGCGGTTGGAAACAAACCCTGGGAAGTCATTCACTTCCACCGGAACCTTCTTCAACGATTTCGTCATATCCTCAATCGCTTGATAGACTTCGTCTGAAGTCGCTAACCCTCTGATAATTTCAACCAATTTCATCACTGGAACTGGATTCATGAAATGCATGCCAATTACTTTTTCCGGACGCTTTGTTGCGGCAGCAATTTCGGTAATCGGTAGGGATGAAGTATTTGTTGCTAAAATGGCTCCCTTTGGCGTAATTTCATCAAGCTGCGCAAACAGCTTCGTCTTGATTTCCATATTCTCAACAGCTGCTTCAATCACAAGATCAACGTCACGGGCATCGCCCATTTCTGTAGACGGTGTTAATCGGTCTAAAATCGTGTTCATTTCGTCAGTCGTCATGCGCTCCTTCTCAACTTGACGAGACAAATTCTTCTTAATCACATGCAGACCGCGATCGACAAATTCATCTTTCAAATCATTTAAAATAACCTCATATCCTGCTTGGGCACAAACCTGAGCAATCCCCGAACCCATCTGCCCAGCCCCAATTACCATAACCTTCTGAATCAACATCACAAATCCCCCTTCATCATCACTCTACTCGAACTTTAACGCTTTAAAGGATGTGGGGACAGTCCCCGAGTTTTTTAACGCGCTAAAGCGGTAATGCGCTTCAGTGCGTTAAAAAACATACACGCTTTAAAGCGCTAAAGCGCTCGCTCTCTTCGTTTATTTTTTTGGTACTTCAATCATGATGGCGTCGCCTTGGCCTCCGCCGCTACAGATTGCCGCTACGCCAATTCCGCCGCCACGACGGCGTAATTCATACATTAATGTGAGGATAATGCGCGCACCGCTAGCTCCGATCGGATGTCCTAACGCAATCGCACCCCCGTTTACGTTCACCTTTTCAGGGTCTAATCCCGCGATTTTTTCACTCGCCAACGACACAGCCGCAAATGCCTCATTGATTTCAAATAGGTCAATTTCTTCAACCGTTTTGCCGGTCTTTTTCAAAAGCTCGTTAATGACAAGCCCAGGTGTCTTAGGAAAATCCTTTGCTTCAACACCAACTGCAGCATGGCCCAGAATGTAGGCAAACGGTTCTTTCCCTTCCTTCGTTGCCCGTTCTTCGCTCATTAACACGAACGCAGCCGCACCATCGTTTACCCCCGGAGCATTTCCTGCAGTAATCGTGCCGTCTGATCCAAATACAGGTGGTAATTTAGCAAGTTTTTCATAGGATGTATCCTTGCGAGGTGCCTCATCGTTCGCAATCACAACCGGCTCGCCGCGTTTTTGCGGAATGCTAACCGGAATGATTTCTTCTGCAAACAATCCACCCTCAATCGCCGCAACTGCTCTTTCATGGCTTCTTAACGACCATTGGTCCTGTTGTTCACGTGACAACTCTAATTCCGTGGCTGTGCTGTTTCCATATGTCCCCATGTGAACACCGGTAAAACTACAGGTTAAACCGTCATGAATCATCAAATCCTTCACGGAAGCATCCCCCATCCGGAATCCCCACCGAGCCTTTTGCATGATATATGGCGCATTACTCATCGATTCCATTCCACCCGCGACAATCACTTCTTCGTCTCCTAAACGAATCAACTGATCGGCTAAAGTGACTGCCCGCATCCCAGAGGCACAAACCTTATTGATTGTTTCCGTCTTCACACTCCATGGAAGGTCTGCATGTCTTGCTGCCTGGCGTGATGGAATTTGACCTTGACCACCTTGAAGGACCGTACCGAGAATCAGCTCATCAACCTGATCTGCAGCAACGCCAGCTCGTGCCAATGCCTCCTTCACAGCAATCCCGCCAAGTTCAGATGCTGTTAACTGACTTAGCCCACCGCCAAATTTTCCGAAAGGTGTTCTAGCCCCTGCAATAATGACCGTTTTGCCCATCTAAACCGCTCCTTTATGAAAATAGTTAATCGTGGATTTCTTCGTTGTAGTAGTAATCTATGATGTGGTACAAGCGACTGACCGAACGCTCGCTCAAGAAAGGAAGAAAAATTTTTAAATTGAAAGCGCTTTTACTAATATTTTACTAGATAAATAGAAAAAAAAGAAATATTTTACACAAAATTCCTTATACTCACTTTAGCGCTTTAAAGCACAGCGGGACTGTCCCCAAGTTTTTTAAAGCGCTAAAGCGTTAATGCGCTTTAGTGCTTTAAAAAATACACATACTTTAAAGCACTAAAGTGTTTTTGTTTTGCTATATTTTAGGCTGTTTGTTGTTCGCCGATGACGGATTTTTCGAGGATTTCGGCGATGTCGTAGGTGCTCACCTTTTCTTCGACTTCCTTGGCTTTGGTACCATCTGATAGCATTGTTAGGCAGTATGGACAGCCTGAGCTAATCATCGTCGGGCTAACAGCCAAAGCTTGCTCGGTACGAGTTACGTTGATACGGTTTCCGGTATGCTCTTCCATCCACATCAACCCACCGCCGGCGCCGCAGCACATCCCTGTTTCGCGGTTGCGCTCCATTTCCACTAGCTTCACGCCCGGAATCGCCTTTAAGATCTCACGTGGCGGGTCGTACACTTCGTTGTATCGTCCTAAATAACAAGAATCATGGAACGTAATCGTCTCATTCACCGCAAACTGTGGAACTAATCGACCCTCTTCCACCAGCTGTGCCAACACTTCGGTATGGTGGAACACTTCCGCCTTTAGCCCAAAGTCTGGATACTCATTTTTAAAGGTATTGTAAGCATGCGGATCAATCGTCACAATCTTCGTCACGCCCGCATCCTCAAACTCCTCAATATTTTTCGTTGCAAACTCTTGGAACAAGAACTCATTCCCTAGTCGACGCGGCGTATCCCCAGAGTTTTTCTCTTTATTCCCTAGGATGGCAAACTTCACGCCTGCTTCATTCATCAACTTCGCGAATGATAAGGCAATCTTCTGGCTGCGATTGTCGTAAGAACCCATCGAACCAACCCAGAATAAATATTCGAACTCCTCGCCAGCTTTCTTCAATTCCTTCACCGTCGGAATGAAGACATCCTCGCGAGCCTCACGCCAGTCTTCACGCTGTTTCCGGTTTAAGCCCCACGGATTGCCTTGGCGCTCGATATTTGTCATCGCCCGCTGCGCATCCCCATCCATCTTTCCTTCGGTTAAAACTAAATAACGGCGTAAATCAATAATTTTATCAACATGCTCGTTCATCACCGGACATTGGTCCTCACAGTTCCGACAAGTCGTACAAGCCCAAATTTCTTCTTCGGTAATAACCTCACCGATCAAGCTCGGACTATACGCCAACCCAGCAGCCGATTCTTCGACCCCAGCTCCTGTTGCTGCCAACGCAATCTGATTCCCCTTCGTGCCACTAAACGCAAACGTCGGCACCCAAGGCTGCTTCCGCGTCACCGCTGCCCCATGATTCGTTAAATGATCACGCATTTTCACAATTAAGTCCATCGGTGACAGCATTTTCCCCGTCCCCGTAGCCGGACACATACTCGTACAGCGACCACACTCCACGCAAGCATACAGGTCAATCAATTGGTGTTGCGTAAAGTCTTCAATTTTACCGACGCCAAAGCTCTCCTGTGACTCGTCTTCAAAATCAATTTTTGCCAACTTCCCCGGTTTTTCCAAACGGTTAAAATAAACATTCGCTGGCCCTGCAATTAAGTGAGCATGCTTCGATTGTGGCACATACACTAAGAACGCTAATAAAAACAATAAATGAATCCACCAAGCAACATAGAAAACGACAATCGAAGCCGTTTCGCCAATGCCAGCAAATGCACCGGCAATCAATGAAGCAATTGGCTCTGTCCAAGTTCCCTCATGACCGTGCCAAATCATACCCATTCCGTTGCCAACCAACACTGACAACATCAAGCCACCGATAAACAGCAGCACGAGGCCATTTTTAAAACCGCGCTTTAAGCGGACCAATTTTTCCATGTATCGGCGGTAGAACGCCCATACGACCGCGACCAAAATCATCATCGTCACGATTTCTTGAAAAAACGTAAAGCCAGCATACAACGGCCCTAACGGCAAATGCGAGCCAGGCTTAAGCCCCTTCCAAATAAAATCAATGGCGCCAAACTGAACAAGGATAAATCCATAAAAAAACATAACGTGAATAATTCCGCTCTTCTTATCCTTTAACAGCTTCTTCTGGCCGAAAACGTTCACCCAAATCTTCTCTAAACGTTCCTTCACCTTATGATCAAACTCAACCTTTTTTCCGAGCTTGATAAATTGAATTCTCGTTTTCACCACATACAAGAACAAACTAACTGCGTAAGCGGTTACAATTAAGAACGCAATGAAGTTCACCCATAACAACATGGCCGTGCCTCCCCTTTTAAAAATATTCCCCATTCATTTAATATTTTTAAACAATTAAATCTTCTGAATCTTATTCCTACTTTTAATTATATGGTGAATGAGCATTCAGTCAACCATTTCTTTTCAAATATTTTAGCGACAAATGTAAATACTAGTAAGTACTAAAAACAAGGGGGTCGATTCTGATGAATATTACCTTCAGTATCTTTGGAATTATTTATCTCATCATTTTCTGGTTGATAATCGACTATTACCTTGGTCGAAGGCGCCATTTGAAAACCTTCTCTCCACCCGCAACCCCGACACGGCTTAGCCATGTGGAGATATTCAATAATGGCGAAATCTTATTTGCTGATTTTTTTCATGAAATCGCAAAGGCAACGAAACATATCCATATTTCCTTTTATATTGCTAAAAAAGATGCCATCAGCAGACAGTTTTTCAAACTATTAATTACGAAAGCTCAGGAAGGTGTCGAGGTCCGACTACTCCTAGACGCGCTCGGAAGTCTTAAGGCCGACCGCCAATTGATTCGCCAACTGAAAGAAGCAGGCGGTGAATTTGCTTTTTCCCATAAACCCAAACTGCCCTACTTGTTTTACAGCTTGCAAGTCCGCAATCATCGCAAAATCACGGTAATCGATGGGGCGATTGGCTACCTTGGCGGCTACAATATTGGCAATGAATACGTTAATCGCGACCCTAAGCTGACTCCTTGGCGAGACTATCATTTAAAAATTGCCGGGCAAGGGGTAGCGGACATCCAAAAAGAATTTTTGCTGAACTGGCAAGAAGCGACGAAACATGATCTACAGGAGGACTACCGTTATTTTCCAAACCCGCCATCCGGGCCCGTTGAGCACAGAATAGTCCCAACTGAGGCCGTGCGTCTAGAACCTGACTTCATCCGATTTATCGCATCGGCTAAAACATCCGTCACCATTGGTACCCCCTATTTCATCCCAACACCGAGATTACTTCGGGCTCTACTTATGGCGGCGAAACGAGGGGTTACCGTAAAAATCCTTGTCCCAAAAATGAGCGACCATATTTTAGTGAAGGAAGCCTCCTTCCCGTTCTTCCGGATATTATTACTTGAAAAAAACGTTGAAGTGTACCAATTTTTAAACGGTTTTTATCATGCCAAAATTATTATCATCGATGACGAATTTTGCGACATCGGCACTGCCAATTTTGACAAGCGTAGTTTCTATTTAAATTATGAAATCAACTGCTATTTGTATGATCAAAATTTTATCAGCAAGTTCAAAGAAATGATTGCACAGGATTTTAAGAATTCTAAGCCCCTTACCCTAGAAGAGCTCAACCAACCAAATCTATGGCGCAGCACGAAAGAAAAAGTAGCCAGTGCCTTTTCATTATTTTTATAAGGCTATTTTCGCATACATTGTTGTTTTCGTAAAAGTTCTTTCAACCGTATAAAATATTGATTCGTGGGCATCTTTTCGTAAAAAAGTATGAGAAAATCGCCTGGAGACTTTGCAAATGAACTTCATAATGCACGTAAGCAACAAAGTTTACGAAAAGAGCCTTTTATAAAGAAAGGTGCCCATGTTAGGCACCTTCTTCTGTAATCTCCAATTTTCCCGTTCCACGGACAATCTTGCAGGAATAAACGGTTTGCGGTTCCAAGATGGACAACAAATAGCGAACCGCCACCTCCGGGTCCACACACTTGCCACAAGTATAGCCGTCGATGGCAGCAAAGCCCTTTTCCGGATAAGTATGAATCGACAAATGACTTTCTGATAGTAAAATTAACACCGTCACACCGCACGGTTGAAACGCCTCAAACTCCATCCCTAAAATCTTTGCTCCACATTTTTCGGCAGCCCGACACATATGCTCTTTCAAAAACTCAAGATCATTAATTCGATTGAACTCTACGCCCCACACATCGGCAAGAATATGCCGACCAAATGTCTGATATTCCACCTTTTGGCCCCCCTTCGACTTTTCGTTTTAATAGAATATGGCTTGATAGGTCGAATGTTGTCCTAATGATAGTAAAATCCACGACTAAACCGGGGGGATTACACTCTATCAAGGGAATCTATCTAATAGAGGTACCTGCCTAATGGAGTTGAAATAAACTTGGGGGAGCTGGGTATTTATACAGGCCTTTTCTTCGTTCTGTAATAGAATATCTTAAATGTTTAGATTTAGAGGAGGAAGGAAGATGGAAATGGGTTACTCCCCATCACGGATTTGGCTATCGGATCGGCTTCAGAATGAGGCAAAACCGGCTCATCACCATCCGGTGAGGAAACAGGAAAAGATGACGCAGCCGACTACTATGGACCCGTATGGAAACTCATCATGGGACAGAATTTCTTTAAAAATGGTCAAAAGCGGTAAACACAAAAATTTATATCAAGGCAAAAGTCCCTATCAACAAATTGATGTTGTTTCAACTCAAGACATTCGTATGTATTTAAACGGTCAGCTTCAATTTAGTTCCGTTGATGAGCGAATTTATCACGAAGCATTCGTGCACGTGCCGATGTCGCTTGCAAGTGAGCGTAAGCGTGTGCTCATCGTAGGTGGCGGTGATGGCCTTGCCTTGCGCGAGGTGTTGAAATATAAGGATGTGAAAAGTGTTGATCTGGTCGATATTGACGACGAGGTGCTGGATGTAGCGAGAAATGTTCCGGAAATGGTCGAGTTGAACCAGCGTTCGATGTACGACCATCGCGTTCAAGTTCATGCGATGGATGCGCTCGTTTTTTTGAAAAAAAATCTCAAAACCTATGATGTGATTATCGTCGATTTTCCGGATCCTTCAGAGGCTGTGCTGGCTAACCTTTACACGGTGGAAGTATTTAAAACTTTATATCGCTGTTTAAATGATCGCGGATTCCTAGTTTGCCAATCCTTCTCGCTTGATGAATCGCCAACCGTTTATTGGAGCATCGGCCGGACTATGGAGGCAGCTGGCTTTCATACAAAAGGCTACCACACGATCATCCCTTCCTTTGACGATTGGGGCTTCCACTTAGGGGCTAAGCGAGCGATTCCTAACCAGATTCCAGCGTGCAAGGTTTACAACCGGACACTGCCGAAGAACTTATCGGATTTATTTCACTTCCATCCGGAGGTTTTAGAGTACAGGGCAGATGCGGTCGTGAATAGCAAGGACCATTTGCAATTACACCATATTTATCGAGATGAAGTCATTTAAAAACAAATGGATGGTGCCTCTAACGAAGCTCCATCCATTTTTTCATTACATTTTTTCTGGTGCTGAAACCCCAATTAATGCAAGGGCATTTTTTAAGGTAATTTGCACTGCCTTTACAAGCGCTAGACGAGCCTTCGTGCGCTCCGGATTTTCACCATCGAGCACCTTGTCAGCGTTGTAGAAGCTATGGAAAGCGGATGCTAATTCAAAGATATAGTTGGTGATTCGGTGTGGCATGCGTTTCTGCGCCGCTTCACCAACCGCCAGCGGGAATTCACCGATTTTCTTTAACACATCGATTTCCTTTTCCGTTTCAATCAGGCTAAAATTGGCGTCACGATCGAACGTGAATCCTTGCTCTTCCCCGGAGCGGAGAATGCTCGAAATCCGTGCATGCGCGTACTGAGCATAATAAACCGGATTTTCGTTTGATTGCGACACGGCCAAGTCAAGGTCAAAGTCCATATGCGTATCCGCACTGCGCATTGCAAAGAAGTAACGCACTGCATCTAAGCCGACTTCTTCCACAAGGTCACGCATCGTCACCGCTTTTCCTGTCCGCTTGCTCATCTTCATTTTTTCACCGTTCTTATAAAGATGAACGAGCTGGATGATTTCCACTTCAAGTGCATCGCGACCATAGCCTAGCGCCTCGATTGCTGCCTTCATCCGCGGAATATAGCCGTGGTGGTCAGCACCCCAAATATTGATTAGCTTTTGGAAGCCACGCTCTAGCTTATCCTTGTGGTAAGCAATGTCCGGAGTAAGGTACGTGTAACTGCCGTCTTGCTTGATTAACACACGGTTTTTGTCATCGCCCAGCTCTGTGGAACGGAACCATGTCGCCCCGTCCTCTTCGTAGAGATGACCGTTTTCGCGAAGGGCTGCTAAGGCAGTATCAATTTTACCATTGTGATAAAGGGATGTTTCCGAATACCAAACATCGAAGCCGACACGGAAATCTTCGAGATCCTGCTTCAGTTTCGCCATTTCGTACTTAAGTCCATAGTCACGGAAAAAGTCAAAGCGCTCTTGTTCATCGACTTCGACATATTTGTTGCCGAATTCCTCCGCAAGTTTCTTACCGATTCCGATAATATCCTCGCCATGGTAGCCGTCTTCCGGCATCGGCTTATCGAGGCCGAGCGCTTGGAAATAACGAGCCTCGACAGAACGCGCTAGATTATTGATTTGGTTTCCGGCATCATTAATGTAATACTCGCGGCTCACGTCGTAACCAGCTTTTTCCAGAATATTACATAGCGAATCGCCAACGGCAGCGCCGCGGGCATGTCCTAGATGCAGGTCGCCTGTCGGGTTCGCCGAAACAAACTCGACTTGGATTTTTTGATTTTGACCAACCGTTGTTTCACCATATTTGCTGTCAAATTCAATGACAGTTGGGATTAGGTCGGTTAAGTAGTGATTATTCATGTAAAAATTAATAAAGCCAGGGCCCGCGATTTCGACCTTTTCAATCGAAGCCTGCTGCGTATCTAGGTTTTCGATCAATTGCTCAGCAATTAATTTTGGCGCTTTTTTTGCGACACGTGACAACTGCATCGCCATGTTTGTTGAATAGTCGCCATGGGCTTTATCCTTCGGCGTTTCGAGAATGACATCAGGAATTTGCTCTTCTGACGCAAGCCCGGCTTTGATGACAGCCGCCTTAATTTCTTGCTTTAGCTTGTTTTGCATTTGCTCAACAATATTCATTGAGGGGTTTCCTCCTCCTTTTGATAACTGATTTCCATATGATAGGTACCTGCTTGATCTTCTTGTAGCCAAAAATCGTACTCGAGATCAAGACTTCCTCGTGATGGGTTAGTTTGGTGGTGCTGAAGTTTTCGCGTCTTAGTCATCGTGTCCATGGTGCCATATGGGGTTTCATAATGACCCTTCATCCGTCGATTGATCCCGAACGCAAGGCGCATATTGACCGCACCACTTCGAAGTATAAGCGCTTCCGTTTCCGTAAACTTCACCGATGTTTTTATCTTGCCAACGTCCATAACCTCTTCATAAAGAAGATAATAAGCAGCCCCTTTTCGAAAAAATCGACCAAACGTCACCAGCTCAAAAGACTCCCGCTCCCCATCAGCTTGGGAAATCGTCGTCCGCACCGAAATACGCACCGGCATCTCCATAATCAAACCTCCCCCATCATCATACACAAACACTTTAACGCTTTAAAGTACTCGGGGACTGTCCCCACATGCTTTAAAGCGCTAAAGCGTTAGCTTCACTATGTTATTTTACCCAGCCAAGGAGCATTTCGCGGATGAGTTTACTTGCTGTGTTAGCCGTTTGTTCGGAATTGTCGTAGATTGGTGCGACTTCAACGAGGTCGGCGCCGACTACTTTCACGTTAGAGCGAGCAATTTCGTGAATCGATGCGAGTAATTCTTTTGAAGTGATCCCACCTGCGTCAACAGTTCCTGTTCCAGGAGCGTGTGCCGGGTCTAATACGTCGATATCAATCGTGACGTAGACCGGTCGTCCAGCCAACTTAGGCAGGATCTCCTTTAACGGCTGATGAACGTCAAATTTAGATATATGCATACCAACGCTCTTGGCCCATTCAAACTCTTCCTTCATTCCAGAGCGAATCCCGAAGGAATATACGTTGCTAGGTCCAATGAGCTCAGCAATTTTACGAATCGGCGTCGAATGGGAAAGTGGCTCACCTTCATAGTTTTCACGTAAATCGGTATGGGCGTCCATATGGATAATTGCGAGATCTGGATATTTTTTAAAAACAGCTTTCATGACAGGCCAAGAAACTAAATGCTCGCCACCCATACCAAGTGGGAACTTGCCATCTGCTAGCAACTTGTGAACAAATTCTTCAATCAAGTCCAAGCTGCGCTGTGCATTTCCGAACGGTAGTGGAATATCGCCGGCATCGAAATATTTGACATCCTCTAACTCACGATCTAAATAGGCGCTGTACTCTTCAAGGCCGATTGAAACTTCACGAATACGCGCCGGGCCAAAACGGGAACCAGGACGGTAACTTACCGTCCAATCCATCGGCATTCCATAAAGAACGGCTTGGCTTTCTTCGTAGTTAGGGTAACTTTTAATAAAAACATTGCCAGAATAAGCTTCGTCAAAACGCATCTTCAAAATCCCTCGCTTCTAATATTTTTAGTTGTAATAAAATGGATTGTTGATTTTCGCTGCAGGCACTCGCACTAGCCTTCCGCTGCAATCAATAGATACTAAAAAACATTTATCTTTAAAACAGCATAAATTCTTAATGACGAAAAGCGGAGTCACTTTTTAAAAAGTGACTCCTAAGTCTAGATGGTGACAGGCACCACAATTTTTTACTCCACTAAATCTTTTACAAATTTCGGTAGCACGAATGCTGCTTTATGAAGCTCTTTCGTGTAATACTTCGTGTCAATTTCATGGAAGCGCTCGTCGCTAACTTCCAATGGATTGTAAACTTTAGAACCGATTGTGAATGCCCACATGCCACTTGGGTATGTTGGGATATTTGCGATATACAGCTTGGTAATATTGAAAATCTCTTTTACATCCTTTTGGACTTGGCGGATCAAATCAGCCTTAAACCAAGGGTTGTCCGATTGTGCAACGAAAATTCCGTCTTCCTTTAATGCTTTCGCAATTCCGGCATAAAATCCTTTTGTAAAAAGATTGACAGCAGGTCCAACCGGTTCAGTTGAGTCAACCATGATTACGTCATACTCATTTTCGCTTTTTGCGATATGCATGAAGCCATCGTCCACCTGCACATCCACGCGTGGATCGTCTAATTTTCCTGCAATCTCAGGTAAGAATTTCTTTGAATACTCGATTACCTTGCCATCGATATCTACTAATGTAGCTTTCTTCACGCTAGGATGCTTGAGCACTTCACGGATAACCCCGCCATCGCCACCGCCAACAACTAGAACGTTTTCCGGATTCGGGTGCGTGAATAACGGAACGTGAGCTACCATCTCGTGGTAAACGAACTCATCTTTGATGGAAGTCATAACCATGCCATCAAGTAATAGCATGTTACCCCATTCTTCTGTTTCTACCATTTCTAACATTTGAAAATCTGTTTGCTCTGTATGTAAAGTTTGTTTCACCTTCATTGTGATACCAAAGTTATCTGTTTGTTTCTCTGTAAACCAAAGACCCATTCTTCATCTTCCTTTCCTACTAAAAGTATTTGATTTATTTCTTCATTCTACCATCTTCCATACTATTTCCCTAAACTTGCAAATACATAACGAAGAAAAGTATAAATGAACCCAACAAAAAAGCAAGAAAAATTTTTCTCCACCGGAAAACGTTTAAAACCCTACCAAAAATTTCATACTAGTTAATAGACAAATTCTAGAGAAACGGAAAAATACTTTAACACTTTAAAGCGCCGGGGGACAGTCCCCCAGCACTTCACCGCGTTAAAGCGTGTGGGGACTGTCCCCACATACTTCACCGCGTTAAAGGGTCTTGTTGATAAAGGGGGGAGTTTGTTTATGGAGTTGATGACGGATCAGCGGTTTCGGAGGACGATGAAGGTTTTGCGGGCGCTGTTTTTTATTAGTTTAATTGGGTTGGCGCTTTCGATTTTACTTTTTGTTGGTGTGTTGATTTACGCGAAAATTCTAGGTCCGCCTGAGTTGGCTGTTCCGCAATCAACCTTGTACTATTCTACCGATGGCGAGGTCATCGGCGAAAGCAACAACGGGCAGAAACGCTACTGGGTTTCTATTGACAAAATCGCAGCTCCACTCAAGGAAGCGGCCGTTGCAATTGAGGACCAAAAATTCTACCAACATAATGGTTTTGATTATAAGCGAATTGCTGGTGCCATCCTTGCCGACATCCGCGCTCTGGCCAAAGTCCAAGGTGCGAGCACTATCTCGCAACAATATGCGCGAAATCTTTACCTCGAACATGATAAAACTTGGAAGCGGAAACTCATGGAAGCCTTCTACACGATTCGCCTCGAAATGAATTACTCTAAGGAGCAAATTCTCGAAGGCTATTTAAATACGATTTATTATGGGCATGGAGCTTATGGTGTTCAAGCGGCCAGCCAGTACTTTTTTGGCAAAAATGCCGACCAGCTGAATCTTGCTGAGAGCACGATGCTTGCCGGGGTTCCAAAAGGTCCTAGCATCTATTCACCACTCAACTCAGAAGAAAAAGCAAAATTTCGTCAAAAAATCATTCTCCATACAATGGTCGAGCAGAAGCTCATAACCAAAACAGAAGCAGAAGCTGCGGCAGCGGAGAAACTCACCTATATCGGAAAATACCCGCATGCTCGAAAGGAAATCGCTCCTTACTATCAAGATGCGGTTCGCAACTCACTTAAAAATCAACTTGGAATTGACGAACGCACGATTGAGCTAGGTGGCCTAAAAGTTTTTACCACCCTCGACCTGAAACAACAGGAGGTGGCCGAGCAAACAATCGCCAACCTCATTTCGAACGATTCAGAAATTGAAGTCGGGCTGGTAGCGATGAATCCAAAAGACGGTCACGTTAAAGCGATGGTTGGTGGGCGCGATTATGAAAAAAGCCCCTTTAACCGAGCGATTCAGGCTGTACGTCAGCCCGGTTCAACGATTAAACCGCTTTTATACTATGCCGCTCTCGAGGAAGGATTCACCCCGTCCACGATGATGCGCAGTGAGCCGACCACGTTTAAATTTCCGGATGGAAGACCGGATTATTCACCGCATAATTTTAATAGTAATTATGCCAACGCCGAAATTCCACTCACTCAAGCTCTTGCGGTTTCTGACAATGTCATTGCCGTAAAGACCCATCTTTTCCTTGGAGAAGAGGTTTTGGTAGAAACCGCCAAGCGCTTTGGCATTCAGTCGAAAATGGCGAAACTCCCTTCCCTTGCGCTTGGAACATCAGGGGTTCGCGTCTTAGAAATGGCAAATGCCTATAGTCATTTTGCTAATGGTGGTAAAAAAGTTCAGCCAGTCTTCATCACTCGGGTCGAAAACCGCCATGGTGATGTAATTTATGAAAATAAACCGCAAAACGAAACCGTCCTGAATCCGAAGCAAGCCTTTGTGATGACGCAAATGATGAGTGGGATTTTTGACCCTAAGCTTAACGGTTATACCAGTGTCACCGGGAGCACGGTCATTAAGCACATGACCAGACCATATGCTGGAAAATCGGGGACAACCGAAACTGACAGCTGGATGGTTGGCTACACGCCGCAGCTCGTTTCGGCGATTTGGACCGGTTATGACGTTGGAAAACCAATTGATCTAACCGTGGAAAAAATGTACGCAAAAAATATTTGGATTCACTTTATGGAAAATGCCTTAAAGGACGAACCTATTAAACATTTCAAACAGCCAAAAGATGGAGTCGTCGGTGTGTACCTGAACCCTGCCAATGGCAAGCTCGCTTCTCCTGATTGCCCGGTCAAGCGCTACACTTACTTTGTCGCCGGTACCGAACCAACGGACTATTGCACCGACCACCTAAGCCATACCATCATCAAAGAAAAACCAAAAACCAAACCAAAGAAAAAACCATGGTACAAAAAAATCTGGGGACTTTAACACATTAACGCATTAATAAATGTGGGGACTGTCCCGCCCTGCTTTAACGCGTTAAAGTGGAGCGGGACTGTCCCCACACGCTTTAACGCGTTAAAGGAAAATGAAAAACCTCGGAGGTTCGCCTCCGAGGTTTTTCGTGTCCTAGTTTTACATGTACGCTTTTTGTCCATGCTGTCTTAAGTTTACTTTTTTTTGCACGAATCATCAAGCCTTTATATTTTTCTAAAAAAACTTTTTTTCTACTCGACTCCTAGTGCTTTCTTTAGTTCATCAGGAGAATTTGCCCAAATCTCTTCATTATGACCCTTTAGGAACTCGCCAAGCACCTTTTTCGAAACTTCATCCATATGGTCTACGATAATTTTCCGCTTAATGGACTTATCTAAATAGTTCACATGCTCTGGTAGCGATTTGTAGCCGCGGCGCGATTCCCGATTGACCGTCATCTCACAGGCGGTTACGCCAGCATAATACGGCCCCTCCACTCTCCGATCAATCGTTACCCAAACGATCCAATACGCCTTGCCGACACCGCCTGGAATGTCCTCTTTTTTCGGTAAAAACTTAATCCCTTTCTCGACATCACTGCGGGCATGCATCGCGCCTATTTCAATCGAAGCCGTCCCCGCCTCCACATCGACAATCACCGGTGACACATTATTTAAACTCAACGCTCCAACCCCGAATCCACCGTGGCCATCCGTCGAATCATTTTTAATAATATTAAAGCCGACCTTCTTCTTTTTTTCCTCCACTCAAAAAAACTCCTTTCAACTATAATCCAAAAATCCCCGAAAAGAATCCATTCAAACCTCTCCACACAATCGGAATCACCGTTTGAAAGACCGGACGAATCGTATATTGGTCCAAAGGCGTCAACACGAGAATTAAAAAAATCAGCGAGCCATACACCTCATATTGCGTCATTTTGGCACGGACATGACGAGGTGATAAATCTTCAATAATCCGATAGCCATCCAACGGCGGCAGCGGCAATAGATTAAACACAAACAACACTAAATTTAACCAAATAAACACATCTAAAAACCCGTAAAGCCCTGTCAAAAACTGACCCGTCACACCAAAGGCGGCAACCCCATGAGCTACCAAAAAACCAATACTGGCTAATAAAAGATTGCTAACCGGCCCCGCCACTGACACCAAAATCCCTGCCAAGCGCGGATTTTTAAAGAAAAAGCGATTGACCGGAACAGGGCGTGCCCACCCGAACCCGGCAATAAAAATCAATATCGTTCCAATCGGGTCAAGATGCTTCAACGGATTTAACGTCAAACGGCCCTGTTTCGCTGCCGTATCATCGCCAAATTTATACGCAACGTAAGCATGTGCAAACTCATGCACTGAGAACGCAATCATTAAGGTAATTGCAACAAATGGTATTTCCTTTATAGAGTATGCTAAAAAATCCACTCATCCACCCCTCTTCTTCCTAGCCAAAGCGCTAATCTACTTACTAAGATTATACATAAAAGTGACTACAATGGAAAATGTTGCGAAGTCACCTCAGCTTAGCCCTTGATTTCTTTCCGAAGATATGGAAGACTACTAAATGAATGAACGCTGCACAAACACGCAAAATTTCAAGCAAAAGGAGAATCTACTACGATGCCATATGTAACAGTTAAAATGCTAGCAGGCCGTACGGAAGAGCAAAAAAAGGCGCTTGTTGAAAAAGTAACCGCTGCCGTCAGCGAAACAACCGGCGCACCCGCCGAAAAAGTCGTCGTCTTCATCGACGAAATGACGAAAAACCACTATGCCGTTGCTGGAAAACGCCTAAGCGACGAGGAATAACCTATTTCCCAAGCCTTAAGCCAACCAAAACAAAAGCTAAGCCCCACACGAAGGGCTTAGCTTTTTCTAATCTAGCGGTTTTCCCAAGGCATTCACTGCACTTTTTCCTTCAACGCATCAATATAAGCATACGCCTCATCTATCTCATCTTCCGTGTACTTCTGCTTGCTTTTCAAAGTAAAAATTTTCTCAGCCACTTCCGCACGAGTCAAACCTTCAAAATACAGCACCGTCGACACAAGCTCAAGGAATCTAGCATTTTGCTCATTCATATCCAATAGGCAATCTGTTAAACATGGCATATCAATCTCATTTAAACTCAAAAACTCTTTACCGGTTTCAGTCAACGAATAGCGATACTGATAATAGCCGCCCTTCTTCTCCCAAATCTCCTCGATAAAACCCAAATTACTTAGCTCCTCCACGCGCAGCGTCAGCTCCTCCGAGTAAGGGCCGTAAAAGTGAAACTGGAACCGCTCCGAGAACGGAAACGACAGCTTTTTGGCAATATAAATCATCTTTTGAAGCTTCTTTCGCCCGGTAATCTCCCCGGTCGCAAGAATCGCATACATCAGTTTGGCGTGATCCTTTAGCACAATCGTCATCTCCTACTTCAAATCTATCTCCAATAAATCCAAAATTTGTTTCTTCGTATTTTTCTTCGTCGAATGGTCCATTAGGAAATCGCCTGGAAAATACAGCTTATGGTCGGTTCTTCTTTTACCCGAAATCGCATCGACAATCTCAGACTCGCGGGAAAGCTCGCGAATATCGCCATTTTTCATCACAAGCTGGATGGGCAGTCTTTCCTCTTCTTCACCCGGCCGGTAAAAATCATACGGCAAATCGGATGAGGAATCGACCACCAAATAATAATCCGGATCAATTCCGCACTTTTTAAATAATAAGGCCAACTGAGCTAATTTTTTATATTCTTTTGCTGGGTCAAATTCCACATACTGGAACAAATTACGATTCATAAAGCGCCGGCAAAGGTCACTTAAGATGGCGTCCTCTTCCTCCTGCCACATCTGGAAATAATAGAGAATCACCGCTTCATCCAGCTTTAAATAATCCTCCAAGCTCGTCTCTTCCTCAAACAAAGAATAGAAATGGATTGGATGTTGTTTGAAAGAATAATATTTTTCATGCAGCTCTTTCGCTCTATGTAAAATTTTGGTCAAAATCACTTCAGCACTGCGACTGACCGGGTGAAAATACACCTGCCAATACATTTGATAACGGCTCATAATATAATCCTCGACCGCATGCATGCCACTCTGCTTAATGACAACCTGCTCCTCGCGCGGACGCATCACCCGCAAAATCCGCTCCATATCAAAATGTCCATAGCTAACCCCGGTATAATACGCGTCACGCTGCAAATAATCCATCCGATCGGCATCAATTTGACTCGAAATCAAGCTGACGACCTGCTTATTCGGGTACGTCTTCCCAATCACCTCGGCGACCTTTTTCGGAAAATCAGCACCGACCCGCGCTAGCACCGCGTTTACCTCCGTGTTGCCCAAAATAATCGCCTGCGTGAAATGCTCATGATCCAAATCAAAAACCTTCTCGAAACTATGGGAAAACGGCCCATGTCCCAAATCATGGAGCAACCCGGCACATAATGCCACGAGACGCTCACCCTCATTCCACTCCGGTCGTCCCTCAAAAACATCATCGACAATCCGCCTAATAATCTCATAAACACCAAGTGAATGATTAAAACGACTATGCTCAGCGCCATGAAAGGTGAGATACGTTGTCCCCAGCTGCTTAATCCGGCGCAGGCGCTGAAACTCTCTTGTCCCAACAAGATCCCAAATCACCCGGTCGCGAACATGGACATAGCGATGCACAGGATCCTTAAAAACCTTTTCTTCACTAAGCTTTTCCGTGCCGTATCCCATCCTAACCCCTCTTTCACAAGTCGCTTTTTTCAATGTCTAATTCTAGCGCCCAGAGCCCTATCGTCTTGGGCTTTTCTTTTTATTATAACAAAAAAAACCACCCTCTATCGGTGATTTTTCGTGTCTACCTACTTTAATTTTTTCTCTACCTTATCCATCAGTTCATCCTCAGTCATCGCCGCGACCGGACGATTATTGACGAAGGCAAAGGTTTTTTTCCGCCCAGGACCGCAGTAAGATTGGCAGCCAATCTCAATTTTTGCATCCGGATCCATTTTCTGCAGTTTCGGTATAAGTGTTTTTAAATTGACCGCCATGCAGTCATCGCAAACACGGAATTCGTTTGCCATTTTGATTACAACCCTTTCGGTAAAAAATATTCATCGTGCCACTTGCACGTTCGCTCGTGAAATATTCTGCTATGCGTATTTTACCGTTTCTTTCCCACTAATGCAACATGATGGGGCTGACCATAGCAATCTTAAAAAATTCTATCGCTATCTAGTATAAAACAACGGAATGTTGGTGATGATGAAACTATAGTCAAAGAAACCTTTTGAAATTAGCAATTTATCAATAGGGCTTTCTTTCAAGTTATTAAAAAAACGATGCAATAGGAGTTGAATTTCATGAAAGTAAGACAAGATGCATGGACTGAAGAAGATGATTTATTACTAGCCGAAACGGTGTTAAGGCATGTTCGCGAGGGCAGCACACAGCTGAATGCCTTCGAAGAAGTGGGCGACAAGCTAAACCGCACCTCCGCAGCCTGTGGATTCCGTTGGAATGCCGTTGTGCGCCACCGCTATGAAAAGGCACTTCAACTTTCCAAAAAGCAACGCAAGCAAAAGAATCGTATCCTCGGCAAGGAGCAAGGCGGCAAGAAGAAACTATTATATACGCCTCCTGTTACTCCGCTAGAAGAGTTAGAGATAGAAATCGGCGAGATGAATATGGTAGAGGCCGAGGAAGTCAGCACTCCAGATGAAACGCCAACATCGGCACCAGCACCAGTACCAGCACCAACGCCAGCCGCTCGAGCATACGTAAGAGCCGATTCTTCAGCACTCACGATGGACATGGTGATTCAATACTTACAAACCGTTGGCCAATCTAGCTTGCAAAAGGACGCCTTAAAAATCGAGAATCAAAGATTATCGCTTGAAAATGCAACCTTACAAAAGCGCAACGCCGAACTGGAGGCAAAAGTTAAGCAATTAGAAGAACAATCCGACATCGTCCAAGAAGATTACGAAACACTTATGAAAATCATGAACCGTGCTAGAAAACTAGTCCTGTTCGAAGAAGAAGAGCGTCCAGCCACCAAATTCAAAATGGACCGCAACGGCAACTTGGAAAAAGTAGCTGAGTAGTGAAGGATGGCTCATTTTGCCCTGACAAATCAAGGGTGGCTATCGAGCGAATCTAGATAATTTTCCTAGAAAAATAGAGGTATTTTCGGAGAGAGAAACTTTGCAACATCCTTTAACAAAGGGCCTGCCCAATCCTATGACGATTGGACAGGCCCTTCATGCGTTATTCCAGCCCGAGCATATTGGCATTGCGCAAGACGACCCGCTCGAAATAATAATCAAACCGCACTAGTTCCTCAGGGGTCAAACCTCCGGCGAAAATCCGGCTACTATGCTCCTTCAAGGTCGTCAACAACCGTAGCATCACATCAGAGATTGTCATTTCAACCGCTAACAATTCCGAAAGCGAGGCCATTACCTGCGGATCAATCTCCGGGTAGTGAAATTTTGTTTGTTCATCACCTTTTGCTAGTTGGTAAAATTTTCGTATCAACGCCGCACGTTCTGAGCCACTCCCGGCTACACATAAATAGATTTGCACCGCTACGCCATTACGCAAGCGCCGCTGGGAAATGCCGGCGAATTTTTTACCGTCGATACTTAAATCATAGCCTCCCGGACAATAGGAACCTACTATTTCGCGCGCTTCAATCGTAACTGGAAAATCAGCAAACATTTCCTTCACACATTTCCACATCGCCTCATAGCCACTATCAATATCAATTTTCCGTTCCGCTTCGCGGAAAATCAGCGTCAGATTAAGGACCCCTTCATCTAGCACGACCGCCAAGCCGCCTGAGTTCCGCACAATATATTGATAGCCTTGCCCCTCCAGGTAGTCGAGCCCTTTCTGTAAAAAAGGTAGCTTCGTATCTTGAATTCCGAGCACAATCGTTTTCGGATGTACCCACGAACGCGCTGTGGACGGAGCGGTACCGCCGCCAACCGATTCGCATAACGCATCATCGGTGCCGAACGATTGCAGCGCGTGAAAATACGGCCCTAGGCTCGATTGGTCAATAATCCGCCACTCGGCTTGTTGTAATAGATCCATTTCGTTGGTTCCCTTCATTTCGTTTTTTTTTAGTATAACAAATTTTGCGTTTTCCTAGAGATGGGTGGGGCAAATTGTGGCGGAATGGTGAAAAAAGTAAATATGTGCTTAGGAAAGGTAAATATCCTGTCGGAGGAGGTAAATATACGTTTGGAAGAGGTAAATATCTTCCCCAAAAAGGTAAATATCTGTTCGAAGAGTCTGGCCAATTGTGACAGTTCTGTGAAAAAGTTTGATATCTAGCTGAAATCGTTTGATATCTCCTTAAAAGCGTTTGATATATAACTAAAAAAGTTTGATATCTAGTCCAATTAGTTTGATATCCTCCCAATTTAGTTCGATATCCACCCCATTCGGTTCGATAACCTTCTTTAATTTGCTCTTTTGGGTAAAAACCCGGCAAAAAAGGCCAGCCCGACATCAGTCGAGATGGCCTTTACCCTTTTTTAGCGAGCTTTTTCCTTTTTAAACGGCCTTCCTTCGAACGAGCTTTGCCCTTCTCAACGCAGCCATGCCCCTTCCAGATGAGTTCCTCACCCAAAAAAAGCAATTATAATGCTTGCCCAGCGGTGATTAAGGCTAGTTTGTAGACGTCTTCTTCGTTGCAGCCGCGCGATAGGTCGTTGACCGGTTTGTTCAGGCCCTGCAAAATGGGGCCAACTGCCTCGAAGCCGCCAAGGCGTTGGGCAATTTTATAACCGATATTACCTGCTTCTAAGCTCGGGAAAATAAATACATTGGCATCGCCTTGGATCACAGAGCCAGGTGCTTTTGACTTCGCCACCGATGGCACAAATGCCGCATCAAATTGGAATTCGCCGTCCAACACAAGCTGTGGATTGCGGCGTTTTGCCTCCTCCACTGCAGCCTCAACCCTTTCCGTTTCCGGTGATTTCGCCGAGCCTTTTGTTGAAAAGCTTAACATCGCCACACGCGGCTCGAGGTCAAACATTTCCGCCGTTTTCGCGCTTTCAATCGCAATCTCCGCTAAATCCTGGCTGTCTGGTGAAATATTGATCGCGCAATCGGCAAAGACATATTTCTCCTCACCGCGAACCATGATAAACACACCCGACGTCTTTTTAACGCCTTCTTTTGTTTTAATAATTTGCAGGGCCGGGCGCACCGTATCGGCGGTAGAGTGGGTCGCACCGCTCACCAAACCATGTGCATGCTCCGTATGTACAAGCATCGTGCCAAAATAATTTTCATCGACTAAAATTTTACGCGCTTCATCTTCTGTTGCCTTGCCCTTGCGTCTTTCAATGAACGAAGTGACGAGTTCATTAAAGGCCTCATAAGAATACGGGTCGTAAATTTCCACTCCGGCCAGACTAATGCCGAGCTCAGCAGCTTTATCTTTAATTTCGGTCTCATTTCCTATTAAAATCGGTATTAAAATATTTTCTGACGCCAAACGGCTTGTTGCCCGCAATATACGCTCATCGGTGCCTTCCGGAAAGACAATCTTCATCCCTTTTCCCGACACCTTTGTTTTTAACGCTGCAAATAAATCACTCATCTAAATAACCTCCTAAATACCTCTCACTATAAGGATAATCTTTCCACCCGTTTTTTCAAAGTTTCCACTATAAAATTCACTATTTTGTAAAAATTCCTCACCTAGCTTATTCTACCCCAAATGCGAATAAACTATTTTCGGGTGTTTATAAACGTGCCTTCTGGTGAAACTATGATATAGTTAGATAGTGGCTATTTTCGCATACAATGTTGCATGTACGTAAGGAACAAAGGTTACGAAAAGAGCCTGCTAGAAAAGATTTATAGGAGTGATACATATGTCTGAAGCAGCACAAACCCTTGACGGCTGGTATTGCCTGCATGATTTCCGCTCTGTTGATTGGACTTCTTGGAAGATGCTTTCCGACGATGAGCGCCAAAGTGCGATTCACGAGTTTTTAAATCTAGTGGAAAAATGGAATAGCACACAAACGAAGAAGGAAGGCAGCCATGCCCTCTATTCGATCGTTGGTCAAAAAGCGGATTTAATGATGATGATCTTGCGCCCAACGATGGAAGAATTAAATGAAATCGAAACTGAATTTAATAAATCGAAGCTAGCAGAATACCTCATTCCAGCGCATTCCTACGTGTCTGTTGTCGAGCTAAGCAATTACTTGCCAGCTGGCCAAGACCCGTATCAAAGCCCGGAAATTCTGGCACGCTTGTATCCCATTTTACCAAAAGCCAAGTACGTCTGCTTCTATCCAATGGATAAAAAGCGTCAAGGCGAAGATAACTGGTACATGCTACCGATGGATGAGCGCAAACGGATGATGCGCAGCCATGGCATGATCGGCCGCGGCTATGCTGGAAAAGTAAAGCAAATCATTACCGGCTCTGTTGGTTTTGACGATTACGAATGGGGCGTTACCCTTTTCGCAGACGATGTTCTTCAGTTTAAAAAGCTTGTTTATGAAATGCGCTTTGATGAAGTAAGCGCACGCTATGGCGAGTTTGGCGCCTTCTTTGTTGGTCATATTTTAGGCGAAGATGGAGTCGGAAAATTTTTAGAAATTTAATATTTAATTTTAAAAGAGTCCATCGTACATGGACTCTTTTTTGTCATAACTTTCTTCCTAGGCTCATACATATCAGTTAGTGGGTTTAAGCAGGCTATATCCATTTGGTTTAAGCCCAAATGGTTAAAATGAATACATTCCTAGGAGGGAAAGCTATGTACAATCCTAACCAATTTCCTGGTTATCAGCCCTATCAAGGCGGGCAATTTCCGCAGCAGCAACAGCAGCAGCAGCCGGGGCAATTTTATGGGCAGCAGCCTCAATTCAATTTTCCACCGACGCAAACTGGAGGAACTATGGGGTTTGGCCAAAAAACAACAACTGCCTCACCAGCCACAGGTGAATTTATGCCGGGAATGCTACCTATTGAGGAATCGTATATCGAGAACATACTCCGCCTCAACAAAGGTAAGCTTGTCACCGTGTATGCTACATTTGAAAACAACTCGCAGTGGAATGCCAAAATATTCAAAGGCCTCATCGAAGCAGCTGGGCGCGACCACCTCATCCTAAGCGATCCACAAACCGGCCAACGCATCCTTCTGCCGATGATTTACTTAGATTACGTTACCTTTGACGAAGAAATCGAATACGAATATCCATATGCCACAGGTGGACCTAGCTTGAGCAACTTTCCACCACGGTAATGAGAGATTGGCCCGGTCAGCCCCGATCGACAACAAAAAAGCGGAATCGCTCCGAAATGGAGTGCTTCCGCTTTTTTTTACAAATACTTCACCGCAACCACGATCAATAATAACCACGCTGCTAAAAATGCTAGCCCACCCAACGGGGTAATGGCTCCTAAAATACTAATTTTCGTCAAACTTAACACATACAAGCTACCGGAGAATAGTAGAATTCCAATAAACATCAACCAGCCTGACCAAGTAAGCAGTGCATTGGCCGGCAACTTTCCTAAAAGGACACCAACAATCAACAAGCCAGTCGCGTGAAACATCTGGTACGTAACACCCGTTTTCCACGTTTCCAAATACTTCGGCTCTAGCTTCCCTTCTAATCCATGCGCCCCAAACGCACCCAACGCAACCGAAAGAAACGCATTCAATGCTCCTAAAATAATAAACAGCTTCATATTCTCACAATCTCCCTTCTAAAAATCAAACAATGACTCCCCGTTGGCATCTTCTTCATTGAGCTTTTTCGTCGTCAGTGAAGAAACCGGTGCAACCTGAGGCATTGGTGCGGAAACCACAATCGTTTCGCCACCACTCTTTTCTTCTAAAATGAGTTCCGTCAATATTTTAATCGAGTGAACATGTTCGCGCAATTTCGCCGAACCCTGTGCCTGCTTGGCCTTATGTAATTCACTCTCCATCTTCTGTAAAAGCTGCTCTACCGAAATCGCCATCCATCTCATCCTTCATCATTTCTCATTTCCTATTTAACCATAATCACCTCAATTTAACCAACGTTACATCTGATGATAAAAAAGAAAAATGGGAGCGAATCCGTTCCCATTTGTTCAGCCTTTGTTGAGCAAAGGACGTTCTTGTAAATATAGAGCTAAATCCGGACAATTTCCTTCAACAATCTCCTGTACAATGATCTTTGATAACATTTGACTATAAACCGTTCCATTATCACCAAAGGCAAAAAGAAAATAGCAATTAGGATATTCTTCATATTTACCAATAATCGGAATGCCGTCCACTATTCCTCCATAAAACGCAGATAAGTAATATTCTGGTTGTACATTAATATTGGGAAACATGTTGTTAAATTCTTCCATTAGTTGATTCTTTTTGTGAATCAGTTTACTATCACGATCTTCAGGGTATGTCGTATTATCATCTAGTCCGCCTATGATGATCCGGTTATCTCTAGTTGTACGCATAAATAAATAGGGGCGAGCCGTTTCCCAAATAAGTGTCCTGTTATACCATTCGGAGAGGTCTTCGACTGGATTGGTCGTTACCGTATAGGTGCTTACATAGGAGGCCTTTTTCTCTTTTTTGATTTCAAGTCCTTCATAACCTGCTGCAAAAATAATATAGCGTGCTTGGATCGAGCACCCATTCTTGGTAGAAACCATCATCTTTCCTCGTTGTTTATCATAATAACGACCGTTCATCTCCGTATTTTCATAGACACGGACTCCTTTACTTACAGCGTAATCCAATAGGGCATGGGTGAATCGGAATGGGTTGATTTCAGCATCATTGTACGAATAAATAGCAGCGTCCCTGCTAAAAGGATATTTTGCTTCAATCTCTTCCTTTGTTAAAAAAGCAAGTTCACAATCATGCTGCTTTAAAAATTCATATTCCTTTTTTAGGCGTTCAACATCCTCTGCACAGCTAGCAGAATATAGAGTATCTCTCCTGTTAAATTCACATTCTATCGTGACAGTTTTTGAAGCTACTTCAATCTCATTAATGGCTTCCTTTAGTAATTGTAAATGCCTATTTATGTAATCTGTGCCAAATGTATGGATCATATCTGTAAACATTTTTTCGCCGGAGTATTGAAGGAGAGCTGTATTCGCACTAGTACTCCCACTGCCAATGGTTGATTTTTCAATGACAGCTACATCTAAATTAGCATTAGCAAGATAATAAGCACACTGTGCCCCAGAGCTCCCACCCCCAATGATTAAGACATCACAAGACAGGTCTTCTTCCAAAGTTGGGTATGATGGAGCATCAGGAAAAGTAGTGGGCCAATAATAGGTCCCTGATTGTAAATTCATTTCAATCCCCCAGTTATTAAAAAGTATATCGTTAATATAACCAACCACCTATTGGGACATACAAACTGTACTTCAGGGAGAAGTCCGGGATTAAATTTACCTAGCAAAACCCATTTTCCTAAATAAAATTAAAATGACCGGGAAAGTGATACCTGGTCATTTTTTAAATCGGCTATTAAATTGGTTAAACGGATTCATTTAAAAAACCTCAATCTCTATTCGTTTTTACTAATTCTAACTCTCCTAATTCTCCCTTACAGCCACTAAGCATATATTTCGTTTCTTTTTCATCTGTTACTAATCTTATATTTTTGCAGTCAAATTCCTCAATGAATTTACCATCAACACGGAAAGATACATTGATTTCTTTTCCATTAAACGTTAATGTCTTTACTCCTTTTTGACCCTCTATACCATACTGAACATAGTTTATTTTATCTGATTTATGATTTTTTACATTTTCCACAAAACTATTCAATGCCTCTATGTTTTGAATATCATTGTGTTTATTCACAACTTCTTTTATATTTGATTGGGATTGGCAACCTGCCATAATTAGAAGTAATATTACTGAGATAAATACTGGTCTCATATCTTCACCTCCTTATAATTAGACGAATAGTAAATGAACAAATTGCAAATCTTGGTCACTATAATTTTAATGTATAGCTGTTTGAAGGTTTGTTTGGTGTACGTGGAGAATCTATAAATTGAGGTGAAATCTGTATGAAAGACTTTCATTGTTGTGCGACCTGCCAGCATTTTAAGGTAGAGAAAAAGGCCAAAAAAATGAGTTATTTTTGCAGCCGATTGGGTTATGAAACAAAGACTAATTATAAATTTAATTGCTGGAGCCCAAAGGAGCATGTGATAAAGTTAATGAAATCGTAGGAAACAGGGGTTGGCTCCCTACTTACTCTGAGAACCAAGCGTCATATATCTCTGCGGTAAAAAAAATGAGGCAACTAAACAGTTACCTCATCTTTTACCCCAATATCCTCTGATAGATCGTCTTCGCCTGCGTCATATCCTTCGTCCCATGGATCAACGCGCGCCCATCTTTAAACACAACTAATCGCTGCTCATCCCATTCAACCGACAATAAATAAGGATTGCCCTTCACTTCATAGCCAAGCCGCTTTAGCTGTTCGGCAAGCTCACTTAACACTAGATCCTGTTCTTTCGGCGGGCGGATTTGCACGGTATCGCGGCCGCAGAGGACCGTTGTTTTTGTAAAACTTTCAACATCTAAATAGGGATAGCTAGGCGCTTCACCGCAGGATAAACAGTGAGCCTTCTTCGCCCGACCCATTTTGACCGAAGAGTACTGGTTGCGCCATAAATCAAAGCTAACAAAAGCAGGTCGGACCGCATCCCAATCCTCTACTAATATCTTTAACGCCTCGGCCGATTGATGGGCAATCACCATTTGCACCGTTGGACCAATGATGCCAACCGTATCACAGGTCATTCCTTGAATGGGAATCGTTGAAAGAAGGCAGTTTAAGCATGGCGTCACACCTGGAATAATCGTAAAACTCATCCCAAAGCTACCGACGCAGGCACCGTAAATCCACGGCACCTGATGCTTTTGCGAAATATCATTGATCAGCATCCGCGTCTCAAAGTTATCGGTCGCATCAATGATTAAATCGACATCACCGACCAACTCCTCAAGCATTTCAACTGTAGCATCGCCAATAATTGGACGCACCTCAACTGCCAGATCGATCGCTTGTAATCTTTTAAAAGCGGCTGCCGCTTTTGGTAGCTTTTCGTGGACATCTTCTTCGGTATAGAGCTGTTGACGTTGAAGATTACTAGCTTCGACATAATCGCGGTCAACAATTGTCAAGCGACCCACTCCGGCCCTCGTTAACACCTCAGCGTTCCCAGAGCCCAGTGCTCCGGCTCCGATTAACAGCACATGCTTGGCACGGATTTTTGCCTGCCCCTCTTTGCCAATTGGCGAGAATAGCTCCTGTCTTGAATGTCGATCTTGCATGCTAAAAAGCCTCCCTTACAATCAGCCGCCACTCACCGGTGGAATAAATGCAATGGTGTCGCCCTCTTGAATCACTTCTTCATCAGAAGCAAACTCTTCGTTGATCGCCGTCATAACGGAATCGAGCATACGAAGATTAAACTGTTCACTGATGAGTTGCTTTACATCGGCAACCGTTTTCCCAGCCGCTTCGATTTCGGCAGACTCCTGACCAGCCGCATCACGCAAATGGGCAAAAAATAACACTTTATTCATTTAAATCTGCCTCCTCCGGTTTGCCGCTTGGGTAAGCAACCTTTTCCTTCTGATCGCCAATCCATTCAGTGCCATCTTCCCAATGCTCTTTTTTCCAAATTGGCACGATTTCCTTGATTCGCTCAATCGCATAACGGTTCGCCTCATACGAATCAGCGCGATGAGGCGTGGAAACGGCAATGACGACCGCCACATCAGTAATATCAAGCTTGCCGACACGGTGGGTAATCGCCACCTTCGCCCCCGGCCAGCGCTCTTCAATTTCTGCACCGATTTGGGCCAGCTTTTTCACCGCCATCGATTCATACGCTTCATATATCAAATACAGCGTCTTCTTCCCATGGGTCAACTCACGAACCGTCCCAATAAATGTCGTAATCGCCCCAGCCTCGCGCTGCACAACCTTATCAATCACCGACTGAATTTCAATCGGATCCTTCGCTATTTCGAAAAAATTCATATTGCCACCTCACGTTTGGTTACCCTATCGGCACATATTGGTTATACGGGTTTATTTTCGATTATACGGGTTTAAACCCACTTATACGGGTTTATTTCCAATTATACGGGTTTAAATCCAGTTATACGGGTTTATTTCCGATTATTCGGGTTTAAACCCACTTATACGGGTTTATTTCCAGTTATACGGGTTTAAATCCAGTTATACGGGTTTATTTCCGATTATACGGGTTTAATTTCGATTATACGGGTTTAACTCCGATTATACGGGAGCAAATCCTACACCCCCGCAATCACATCCCCATCACCCAACAAATAGCGGCTCCGGCCGTTCCACCACTACATATCCGCCAATCTTAGCGACCTCAGCCTTAAACTCTGCCGATTGAATGACGGCAACTAACTCCTGACCTTGTTCACTTTCAAAAAACGCCCTCGTCATTACTAAATCATATTCCTCATCGGCAACTGGGATAAACTCCAAGTCCATCGCCTTCGCAGCCGGATAGATTCCCAAGCCGACGCCCCGCTCATTCGTCTTCACCTCAGCGGCGACACTCAAATGGGAGAACATCTCGCGCTGATAGCCCACGATGTCAGCTGGCATCAACCCAGCCTCACGCAACATTTTATCAAACAGCACGCGGGTCCCGGCGCCCTTCTGCCGGTTGACAAATTCAGCCTTACGCTCGGCAATATCAGCCACATCCGCAATCCCCAAAGGATTCCCCGCCGGTAAAAACCATCCCTGCATTCGCTTCAAAAACGGATAAACGACGACGGACTGCCCCGCCAACAATCGTTTCACATAAGTTATATTATATTCGCCCGTTTCCGGGTCCAATAAATGTGTCCCTGCGACATGGGCTTCGCCTTTTTTAATCGCCATCAAGCCGGCCATACTGCCGACATGCGAGGAGATAATTTTGCGGTTTGGGTCCAATTTTCGCAACTGAACCGACAACAAATCAATCGTCAAATCGTGACTGCCATTAAAAACAATCGCCGACGATATCTCTTTCAAAGGTTTCAATAACTCAATCTCTACCTCTTCACCCTGCTCCAAACCACTCACATCGGTTGGGATTACTAGCAAGCCGTCAGCGCGCACAAGCGACATCGTCACACCCGCAGCTCGAGTTAACGGGTTCGCTACATAAGCTCCATCGACAAAACCAATATTCATGCGGATAAAATCCTCCGCCCCCATCGTGGAAACGATTCGTCTACCGAGTTTCACCTTCAACCTCGGCCGCTCCGGAACAGCCACATGGTAATATTCGCAAATCAATGGCCGTACAAACCACTCCAGCGCCAAGTAGGCCGACACGGGGTATCCCGGGACACCGACGACGATGGTGCCATTAATTTTACCAAGAATCACTGGTTTCCCCGGACGTGTCGCCACCCCGTGGGTAAACACTTCGCCCAACTCTTCCATGATATGGACTGTATAATCTTTGGAGCCTGCCGAGGACCCTGCATTAATCACGACGATATCAGACGTAGACGTCGCTGCCAACAGCGCTTCACGAATCCGCGCCGGCTCATCGGCAACGATTTCCGTCAAATGAGGTTCGCCGCCCCAATCGACCACATAATTGGCAAACACGCTGCCATTGAACTCAATTAAGCGACCCGGTGCCAGCTGTTCATGAGGCTGGACCAACTCATTGCCAGTCGGAATAATCGTTACGACAGGCTTTTTGCAAACGGGTACTTGTAATACTTTCGCCGCCAACAGCGCCCCGATATCCACTGGGCGAACCGTGTGTCCAGGCGGAAACAGCATTTCCTCTTGAACAATGTCCTCGCCAATTGGGCGGATATGCTGCCAAGGTGAAGCCGGCTCAATAATTTCTAATGTATCGTCATCGATTTCCTCGACATTTTCAATCATTATCACAGCGTTAAATGGACTCGGCACAGCATGGCCGGTGTCCACATAAATAAAATCTTCATTTCGTTTTAGCTGAATCGGATTTTTTTCATGCGCGGCATAGGTTTTTTCCGCGACTACGGCAATGCCGTCCATGGCCGAAGCATGGTAATGCGGCATGGATACATGCGCGAAAATCGGCACAGCGGTAATTCGCCCTAATGCCTGCGTGGTATCGACCATTTCGACTTGGCGTTCAGGTTCAAAATGGGTCAGAATTTCTGCTAGTGCCTCCTGTCGAGGTACATCTTGTAAGTAAATTTTCCGTCGATAGGCTGGTCTTCCCATCCTTTTCACCCCTTATCGAAAAAGTAGTACCGAAACGGTTTCGCCTTTTAGCACACCTTCAGCCGGCGCCGTGACTTCAATCAAGCCCTCACTTTTCACAAAGGTGGAAATCAAGCTTGATTTTCCGAAAATCGGCTCGGCATACCATTCGCCTGCTTCTTCGAACAGACGAACGCGATGATAATCCGTTCTTCCAGGTGCCGATGGAATATTTTTCGTCACCTTGGCTTTGGTTATTTTTTTATTAACAGCTTGATAGCCTTGAAGTCTTTCTAAAATCGGTCGGCCAAACAGTTGAAAAATCACCATCGCCGAGGCCGGATGTCCTGGCAGTCCGATGACCGGTTTCCCGCCATCCGCCACCGATAAAATCGTCGGTTTCCCGGGCTTAATCGAAATTCCATGAACAAACACGCCAGGTTCCCCTAGTGATTCAATCACATCCACCGAATAATCCTTCGTCCCGACTGAACTGCCACCAGAAAGAATCAAACAGTCTACTTTCGCTAGCAGCTCCTTCGTTCGGCGGGCCAATTCTGCTTCATTATCATGGACAATCCCGCCGTAGATAAATTCGTAGCCCCATTCCGCGACCATCGCGCCAATCGTGACTCCGTTCATATCACGGATTTCCCCTAAAGCTGGCTCACGCGTTTCAATCGATACAATTTCGTCTCCCGTTGAGATATAACCGATTACTGGCTTCGCGTAAACGGCCACCTCAAGAATACCTTGCGATGCGAGAGCACCGAGCTCTTGCGGGCGCAATCTTGTGCCTTTTGTTAATAAAATCTCGCCCTTCAACAAGTCCTCGCCGATGGATATCACGTTTTCCCCTGGAGCAATTTGTTTAAACACATTCAGAAGTCCACTTAAATCCTCGCAATGCTCGATCATGACGATGGCATCAGCACCTTCCGGGACCATTCCCCCAGTCGGTACATACATCGCTTCTCCGTGGAAAAGTGCCCGTGGCGGCGTCTGGCCCATTTTTACCTCACCTGCTACCTGTAAAAACCCCGGCATACTTTCTGAGGCGCCAAACGTGTCGCTCGCCATAACCGCATAGCCGTCGACGGCCGAGCGACGGAAATTCGGGACATTTTCCAACACAACAATATCTTCAGCTAAAACGAAATGAAGCGCACTCAAAAGCGGCTTCGTCACAACTGGTAAATGAGGCTTAATCTGCTCATTGATTAACCTATACGTCTCTTCAACCGTTTTGACTTTAAAAAATTCCATCCAGCTTACTTCCTTTCAGTCCTACGAAGGAGAACAGCTTCCGTTTCAGCTTTCATCAAGCCGATTCCGTTTCTCCAGTACCCACTCCTTCGCCTTTTCGTATTCCTCCGGATGATTCATATTAAAGAAAATCTGTGCGAGACTTTCATCATTAAATTCTGCGAAGTCGTGTTCCGTAAGGTAACGAACGTTTATTTTTTCAAACAAATGAATCATCCGGAGGCTATCTGTTTTTAAGCAACTCTCAATTTCAGAAATGATTTTTTTACGATAAACCGCAAATAGCGGATGCATTTTTCCGGCAATCACAGGGACAACCGCGTCATGCTCCTTTATTCTTTCGACAAGCATGTTCGCTAATCCTGCCGAAACAAATGGCATATCACAGGCGACCACAAGATTTACCTCATGAGTTGCCGCCTTTAAGCCGGCATGAATTCCCGCGAGCGGACCCTTCCCTGGGTAAATGTCGCTCGTCATTTTCATATTAAGAAATTGATAGGCTTCTAGGTGATTGGTTACGAGAATCATTTCCGCAAATTGATCCTCTAACTCATCCTTAATCCGCTCCACAGTTGGTTTCTCCGGAATTGGCAGCAGCGCCTTATTCGTGCCCATCCGTCGCGATTGTCCGCCCGATAAAATAATCGCCCCAGCCTTCATTTGAATCCCTCAATTCTTTACGTTAGTCAAGACTATGACTCACTTTTTTTCGCACCCATCACATGATAGCCATTTTCCTGCGCGATGTAATCAAGGTGTATTGTTTTCAAGTCTAACAGGGCAGGTGATGGCTTGGTAATAAATTGTCTTGTGTCAATAATTTTAGTATACCCTTTACAGTCTTCGCAAACATGTATTTGTTCACTGCCGCTGCCTTCAATCGTGATATATTTCATTTTCTCGTAATCTTCATTGCCGCAATGCGAGCAGCTGAGTTTCTTTTCCGGCCAGTTTGTTTGGCAGCGCGGACAATAAAGAACCTTTTTCCCTTGCCCTTCCAGCTGACCTAAGCGAACAGGCTCACCGCAAACTGGGCAACCGCAGCCAGGTGCAGAATGGCTAATATTCTTTTGCGATAAATCAGAAAGCAAATGTAGATATGGGCGGAACACCATTTCGGAAAAATAAGGCGGCAGCCACTCGTCAAGGTTATGTTCTTCGGCAAATCTCTCGAAGTATGGCTGATTAAAGGCTAATGCAGATTCAAACCAAGCATTGGCAGTCGTTTCATCTAGAAGGTCGGATATCCGATCAAGCTGCCCCTGCAATTCTGGTTGATATTCAATTAATGCTGCTTTTGCCTCATCTACCCACTGTAAAAATAGTGAAAAATCAAGATGAAAAGTTGTCATCGCGACAATTGGTACCCCTGCTTCATTGGCCGCTTTATCAACGTTAATCGTTAGCTGGTTTGGGTTTAAACTATTTTTCCATTGCTCCTGCAGTTTCACAAACTGTTCATGTAAGGCAAGGTATTCTTTTGATACAACCGATGTTTTCCCCATTCATGACACCTCATTTCATTTTGAAGAGGAATGGCTGCCTTACATTCAGACAGCCATCCTCTTATTATTTATCTTTTGGCTGTGTTAAATTAGACTGTCGATTGTAGCTCCAGGCACTCGCTTTCCGCGGGGCGTCAGGTGAGCCTCCTCGTCGCTTTGCTCCTGCGGTGTCTCACCTTTGCCGCTAATCCCGCAGGAGTCGAGTGCCTTCCGCTACAATCAACAGGTGCGATATCAATTATTGTCTATTAACACAGCCGATCTTTTAAGCACCTTTATGTTTCTTCGGTTTTACGTTTTCGTCTTCGATTTCGCCTTTGGCGACTAGTTCATCGTACCAATCGCGGTAGTGGCCTTTGGCGAATTCGGCATCGACATCGCCTTTGATGACGCCGCGGAAGGCTGGTGTTGAACCTGGATGAAGAACGCTCAAGTAAATATGTCCAACGACAACGGCAATCGCTAAGCCAAATCCGATGTTATGCATTAAATAGCCCCACTGTACAAGTGTAGCTGGGAAGTACTGGGGTAACCAAATCGTAAAGCCGGAGAAGATGATCATCACTGCCGTAATAATTTGAATCCATGAGTTGATTTTTTCCCCTGCGTTAAAGAAGCCTTGGCGTGGCATCTTGGCTTTCATTCCGAAAAACTCCTTCGGAAACTCTTGGAAAAATTGGGCATCGCGCTTTTTCCAAGTCACAAGCTCTTTCATCCAGAATAAGAATCCTTTAGGATCAAAAATCAAGTAAATTAAGGTTGGCATGATGAAAATGACGGCAAAGATGCGGTGTAAAAGCCGTGCGCCTTCTGGGCCGCCGAATACCGGATATAACCAGTCAAAAAACTCGGTGTACATTGGTAAAGCCGTAATATATAGGGCAAAGAACGAGATGGCATTGATGGCATGTGCCCAAATGAACGCTTTAGAGAAACGTTTAACATAACGTTTTGGTTTCTGTTGCTTACTCATTGCTTTCGCCTCCCTCTTCTTCATGCCCGTGATCATGGCCACCCTTATTAAATAGTTTATTAGAAACAAAACCTGCTACGACCGCCATCGTTGTGGCTCCAAGCATTAATTTTCCGAGTGGCTGAGCATAGTCCTTCCAAATCACCGCTGAAGTTGGCACTTTTGGTTTTTCCGGCAAGCCGTAGACACTTGGCTTTTCCGCTAATACATAAATGGTATGTGTACCGCCAACTCCTTCTGGATTGTAAATGTTCGCATTTGGGAACTTTTCCTTTACTTCGCTTAAGCGCTTTTCCGCTTTTGCCAACATTTCTTCTTTCGTACCGAATTGCATGGCGCCTGGGTGACATGTCGTGACGCAAGCCGGTTGTAAACCTTCTTCAAGACGGTCGGTACACATTGTACATTTTGAAGCCTTACGGTACTCGTGGCCGTTTTTATCCTTGTAGGTTGCTAACGAAATCACATCAAATGGACAGTTTTGCACGCAATATCCGCAGCCAACGCATTTGTCATGATTCACGACCACCGTACCGAAGTCTGTATAGCTAATCGCATCCTCTGGGCAAACCTTTTCACAAGCTGCATCCGTACAATGGAAACAGGAAGAATGACGGAATAAGAATTCCAGATTTCCATCACCGTTTTCATGTTCGATAAAACTTAACACATTCCACGTGTGAGCGGTTGTTTTCGCATGAGATTGTAAGCTACCATGGAATTCCTCCGGCTCCGCTGGCAGGTCATTCCAGTTTTTACAAGCCACCATACAAGCACGGCAACCGTCACATTTCGTTACATCGACAAATTTAATATATTCCTGCGCCATCATTTAGCCCTCCTAACATCGCATAAGAATGCTTTATATTCAGGGATGTTCGTATTGGCGTCCCCAATATGCGGTGTTAAGTGGTTTGCCGTTGCACCTGTTGCAATCCCCTTATAACCGAAGTGCCAAGGCATACCGACTTGGTGAACAATTTGGCCTTTCACTTTGAACGGCTTAAAGCGTTTTGTGATCATCGCGTATGCTTCAATATCACCACGTGCCGATGCAATGATGACTTTATCTTTATTCTTAATACCCTTTTCTTTCGCAAGCTCTTCGCTGATTTCAACAAACATATGGGCGACTAACTCTGATAACCATGGAAGATTCCGCGTCATTGCTCCTGCCTGCCAATGTTCAGACACACGATAGGTCGTGGCGACAATCGGATACTTCTTCGCATTTCCTTGGGTCATAAATTCCTCGACACCAAATTTGGTCGCTGGATTTAACTGAACATTTGAGAACGGGTTCTTAGCTGGGCTTTCATAAGGCTCATAATGTTCCGGGAACGGCCCTTCATTCATCGCCGCAAAAAGTCCGCCAACACCCGTTGGTAACATGAAGAATGCACTTAGACCGCCTTCATCACTTGGTGCACGATCCTTTGTAAAGTCAGGTACGTCATTACCAACCCATAACTTTTGCGCCTCATCCCAATAAATTCCGACTCTGTCTTTTGACCATGGTTTTCCATCAGGTGTAGCTGATGCCCGGTTCCCAAGGATCCGACGGTTTGCCGGCCATGAAAAGGACCAATTCAAGTAGTTGTTCATGCCGGTATCCTTATTATCACGGCGTTTGGAGAGGTTTTTATCGTCCTCCGGATAAAATCCGCAATAAATCCAGTTACCACTTGTTGTAGAACCATCATCCGCCAAATCCGCAAATTTAGGTACCTGCTTTTTCGTCTTCCAGTCATAACCATTGATTTCGCGGCAAACTAGGTCGATATCAGGATGATCTCCATGTCCATATTCCCAGAACAATGCATTTACCTGTGCTGCAGCCGGATGACTACTATTTTTGTAAAGTTGCTTTTGACGTAGGGCTAATAGATGAATAATTTCTAAGTCAGCCTTCGATTTGCCCTTCGGTTTAATGGCCTGCCAACGATACTGCATCCAGCGACCACTATTCGAAACGGAACCTTCTTTTTCATAGGAAGAACAAGCCGGTAAGAAAAATACTTCTGTATCAATATCAGCTGGATTTGCGCCAGCCTCCTTTTGCCAGAATGCAGATGATTCTGTTTCCCAAAGGTCCACAGCCACAAGCCATTTTAACTTGCTCATCGCTTCTTTTTCCTTGCCTGCATTTGGTCCGCCGACAACCGGATTCGTACCGAACATGAATAATCCTTCGATTTCACCTTTGTACATCGCATCAAAAATTCTCATATGAGAGTAATCTTTTTTCGGCGTTAATTTCGGCATCCATTGGTACCCAAATTCGTTAGAGGCTGTTGCTTTATCACCGTAGTATGCCTTCAGCATGCTCGTATAGAATTTCGGTTTATTGGTCCAATACCCTGCCTTTGGCGTTACTTTTTCTAAAAAGCCTTTATAAGTTGCTTCTTCCGGTGTCGATGTTGGTGTTTCCATGTAGCCGGTTACGTTCGCAAATAATAATCCGAAATCTGTCGATCCTTGTACGTTGGACTCACCGCGCATCGCATTGATTCCGCCACCTGAGATACCAACATTTCCTAGTAAAAGCTGTACAATCGCGAAGGCACGTACGTTTTGTGAACCAACGGTATGCTGAGTTGTTCCCATTGCATACATAATCGTTCCCGCTTTGCCAGGTTTTCCTGTTTCGGCGAACATTTCAAGCACTTTTAAGTAAACATCCTTAGGTGTTCCCGTTACTTCACAAACTGTGTCGATATCATATCTTGAGTAATGCTTCTTCATTAGCTGGAATACACAGCGTGGGTCTTGAAGGGTTGGATCCTTTAGGAATTTGTCGTTTTCATCCTTTTTGAATCCCCATGTTTTTTTATCATAGTTTCTTGTTTTCTCGTCGTAGCTGTTGAAAATTCCATCTTCAAAGCTGTAATCATCGGTGACGATAAAGGCCGCATTCGTGTAATTCACCACATATTCTTTATGGTAAAGCTTGTTGTCGATAATATACTTAATCATACCGCCAAGGAAAGCGATGTCCGTTCCGGAACGAAGTGGTGCATAAAGGTCAGCTTGACTTGAAGTTCTGGTGAATCTTGGATCGACGCTGATGATTTTTCCGCCTTTTTCCTTTGCTTTCGTTAACCATCTAAAGCTGATCGGATGGTTTTCCGCTGGATTTGCTCCCATTATAAGAGCCACATCCGCATACTGGATATCAATCCAGTGGTTTGTCATTGCGCCACGACCAAGTGTAGGTGCCAGACCGGCAACCGTAGAACTGTGTCATATTCGGGCCTGGTGCTCGATGTAGGTTAACCCTAAACCAGCACGCATCAATTTACTTAAGAGGTATGTTTCCTCATTATCTAAAGCTGCTCCACCCATACAGGCAATCGATTCAATCTTGTTTACGGCCATTCCGTCTTGCTTGGCAATAAACGTGCGGTCACGGGTATCCTTTACACGTTCAGAAATCTTGTCGAGCGCCCAATCCCAGTCCACAACCTCCCATTTATCACTGCCTGGAGCACGGTACATTGGGTATTCCACCCGTCTATCTGAAGTGTAAACCTGGCGTACCGTTGTCCCTTTACTACATAAAGTTCCTTCGTTGATTGGATTATCCGGGTCCCCCTCCGTATAAACCACATCTTTCCCATTCGAATAAACGAGAATCCCACAGCCAACGCCACAATACGGACAAATCGTTGGTGTCGGTTTCAACTCAGAAATCTTAAAATCTTTCGAGCTAGCTTTCGCTTTTTTATCATCAAAGCCGAGCTCAATAACAGCTAAGGTCGCAGCTGTAGCCCCTGACAATTTCAAAAACTGTCGTCTTGTAAAATCCACCTTGCTTCCCCCTTCCAAAATGAATAGAACCTATATCAAATCCTATTTAGGGAATAGGATTAGTCCCCCACCATACTGTCTTGATGTACATCGTTAATAACGCGACCAAACGAGGTATACGGAATCACCATTTTTCCCCGTAAGTAACCAATCACTTCAATGTTTAAAAATTTGGCCAACTGGAGCGCTTGTTTCGTCGCGGCCGTTCTTGAACCAACAACAGCAAAGCCAAACTTCGCGGCCTTCGAAATCATTTCATACGAAATTCGCCCTGTTGTCAGCAATACTAGATTGCTAGGATGTAAACGCTTTCGAATGGCGTGGCCGATAATCTTATCAACTGCATTATGGCGCCCAACATCCTCACGAACGGTAATCTCTCCATTCTCGTCCACAAGGCACGCCCCATGCATCCCACCTGTTTCGAGGTACATCGGCGACTGATTGGCAAACTCGCTACGCTTTTTCAACAAATAGCTTAAGTGATACTGCCGTTCAGTTCCCTTCACCTTTTGGAATGTTTTTACATCTGTCATCGAAAAAAAAGTGACCCCCCGGCCACAGCCAGCAGTATAATGCTTTTTCTTCTCTTGGAGTTTGTCAAAATCAAACTCCTCTTGAAGTGAAACCCTAATCAAGCCTTGATCTTCATCTATTTGAACAGCCTTAATATCCTCGGCTGATTCAATCAAACCTTCGGAAAATAAATAGCCATACACCCAATCTGCTAAATCTTGTTTGGTCAGCTGAAAGACAGCGATTTCGTAGCCATTTAACTCCAATGTAATCGGATATTCTTCAGGGCAACTCTTCCTGTTCATCGCAACAAAGCCTCCCTTTTTTCTCTTTGAAACTAGTAAACCATTTTCGGAAAACATCATTTCCGTGATGTTTATGCTATACACTATAAATGTATAATATTTTTCTATAGAAAATGGAGGCGAATGTGACGGTTTGTTTTCAATCAAATGAACGTTTTGTGAACCACCAACATTAACACTGTGGTTATATTAGAAAAGTAATTTTCCTTTAAAACCAATGACAGATAATTAAAATAGTACTTTCCTGAAGATGTGTTAGCAGTTACTTTAGTCACACTCATAAGGCTGTTTGATAGAAGTTCACAAAGGATTAACAAATCGTTATAATTTAGATTGAAATGGAGGAATGTAAGGATGAGCTTAAAGAAAGTGTTAACGATAGCAGGATCTGACACAAGCGGCGGCGCAGGGATTCAAGCCGATTTAAAAACATTCCAGGAGCTTGGCGTTTATGGGATGACGGCCCTAACCACCATCGTCACGATGGATCCGAAAAACCACTGGCACCACAATGTTTTCCCGATTTCCCTGTCCACCTTGGAAACGCAATTAGAAACGATTCTTTCGGTCGGCGTCGATGCCATGAAAACAGGTATGCTCGGCTCCGTCGAAATCATTGAACTCGCTGCTAAGGTGATTGATGAGAATCGATTAACGAACGTGGTCATCGACCCGGTCATGATTTGTAAGGGCGAAGATGAGGTTCTCCATCCGGAAACAGCTGAAGCGCTGCGCGATGTCCTCGTCCCACGAGCAACTGTTGTCACACCGAACCTGTTTGAAGCAAGCCAACTAGCCGGCTGTGCCCCTATTTGTTCGCTGGATGACATGAAAGCTGCCGCTGAAAAAATTCACAGCCTTGGGGCAAAGTATGTTTTGATCAAAGGTGGCAGTAAACTTAGCGGAACCGACAAAGCAGTCGATTTGTTATATGACGGATCTGAGCATATGTGGTTTGAAACCGATAAAATCGACACAACCTATACACATGGCGCTGGCTGCACTTATTCCTCAGCCATTACCGCCGAACTTGCCAAAGGAAAGAGCGTCGTAGAAGCAGTTGGCGTTGCTAAAGAATTTATTACTGAAGCCATCCGCCACGGTTTCCGCCTAAACGAATACGTCGGACCGACAATGCATATGGCGTATCGGAATAAATAAATTCGGATTTTTAGAGTCGTCTCAGTAGGGTTGCGGCTCTTTTTTTCGCTTTTTTTTTCTTTTTTTTGTAAAATGAAGGAATCGATTATTTTGTTTTAAAGGAGGGGCTTCGCGCGATGGAAATCGTCAATAAGGAAATAGTCCAACAAGCAATTGACCAATTTGCCGGCGAAAAGGTTTATGTTCATTTAGAAACAACGAATGGCGCTTATGCCACTCATAATGATGAAAATTTCTTCTCCTCAGGCGCATTTATCCGAAATGCCTTGATTGATTTCGAGCACGGCAAGGTAACCGGCCCTGGCCCTTACCGCGTCGGCATCAAAATGCCAATCGGCTGGGTTTACGCCGAAGGAATCACTCATTACACAATCGACGAGCAAGGACGTCTCTTAATGGCCGGTCATGATTTTAAAGGCAAACTGGCCGTCGCCCTTGAAATTAGTCGGACGCCGTTTGAATAGGAGGAGAATGTTTTTTATGGAAAAAGAAAGACAGGTACTCGTAATATTTCCGCATCCAGATGACGAAGCGTTTGGCGTCTCAGGCACGATTGCCACTCATATCGAAATGGGTACGCCCGTCACATATGCTTGCTTGACGCTAGGCGAAATGGGCCGCAACATGGGTAATCCCATTTTCGCCAACCGCGAAACTCTGCCACAGGTTCGTAAAAAAGAATTGCAAGATGCCGCGGCAGCGCTCGGCATCACCGATTTACGAATGATGGGCTTGCGCGATAAAACGGTTGAATTCGAAGACGAAGAAAAGCTCGTCGGCATGATGAGCGACTTGTTGGAAGAGCTGAACCCATCGCTAGTGATTACCTTCTATCCAGGCTACTCGGTCCATCCAGACCACGAAGCATGCGGACGAGCCGTTGTCGAAGCCGTTGGGCGCTTGTCCGAAGAGGTGCGGCCAAAGTTGCATTGCGTGGCGTTTTCGAAAGGACATGAAGAGGTTATCGGCAAACCAGATGTCGTGAACAAGATTAATGCTGTTTTACCAAAGAAACTGGCTGCGTTGCGGGCCCACCGTTCACAAACCGGACAATTCGTCAAAGAAATCGACGAAAAAATCGAAGCCGGCGACGACGATCAAATCCTGCAATGGATCCAAAACGAGCGGTTCTGGACTTATAAGTTCTAGTGGCTACGAATGGGTGTGGGTTTACGAGCATGTTTTGACGGAGATTGGCTACTTTCGACTAGTTTTAGAGCAAAAATCTTTTAAATTTGTTGCCCCGGCGAAAACCACGCCGGGTTTTTCGTTTTTTTAGGAGTGCTGATGACTTGTTTTGGTGGGATTTTACCATAAAGAGGTAATTAAGGTTTGGTTTTTACGAAAAGGAGGTGACTTTGGGCTTGGTTTTTCGTCTCTGAAACCGATCGATAAAATATATTTACCTTTTGGAGAGTGATATTTACCTTTTCAGACGATATATTTACCGTTTTCTGCAATATATTTACCGGGATTGTCACTATATTTACTTTTTTCACAATTCAGCCACAACTTTTACATTTATTACCACTATAAAATCAAAAAAGAGCGAGCCTTTTAGGTCAGCCCGCTCCTCTTAAAAGTTCCTTTGATAGTATCTTCCTTTATTACTACCATAAACTTGCAAACTCAGCTTCCTCAACTTTTTCGATGCTATCACTCGATCCTCAAGACCCACAAACGCCCGAAACTCCGAATTGGTCATTTTCGGACTAATCACCAATAAATAATCATCCACCGCTTCAATAAGAACGTCATCATTAAACCGCTTGTTGCACCTCGCGCAATGCCATTTACCGCAACGATATTTTAAAGGTGCATGCTCACAATCCGGACAGAATACACCCGTCCGAAAATCATAGACAGCTAGATCATATTGTTGAAGAATATTGGAAGGAGGTAGTGGCGTATGGGCTTTTAACAAAGCCTTAGCGATTTTACGAATATCTTTGTCGGTCAAAATTTCTTTTTTATAATAATCTTCAAGATTATCCACTTTCCAAGTAAGTCCGGCTGAATTGCAGATTTTTTCCGCATATGGGTGTTCGGGCTGAAGGATGGTATATATAGAATGAGGATTTGTAGAAGCCACTAGGAAATCAATAAATATTGAAGGAAATTTGTGTTTTGATAGCCATTGCTGTAATTGTTGTTGGTGCAACCGTGCTTGGGAGACCGGGTCGGAAAGATTCTCTTGTTTGCCATCAAGTATTCTGTAAAATTGGTGATTTGCTAGGTCAAAATAGATGGCGCCAGCAATATTTTTTGCTTCAATAATGAGGATAAAGCGAGTGGAAATGACAAGGGTATCAATTTGAAAAAAGGTACCATCCCCATTGGGCAAGCGAAGTCCGCGAATAATAAGATATCTCTCTTGGTCAATTCGCAGCAACCGGCGGTCTACTTCTCGCTCGCCCCATAAACCTGCACTTAAACGGTTTAGCTCCTGCTCCATTAACGGTATTTTCTGATGCCCTTTCATCAACCTCCTGATTGCCTTCTGTAACTGAAGAATTTTAATCGGAGCCGGCCTTTCATTCAAAAACAAAATCATCACCTCTTTTTAGTTTTCAAGTAGGTATTCTCCTTAAACTTGGCGACTCCTATTAGAAAATATGGCGATATTATGGACAAAATCCTATTAAATTACCTTTTTTTAGGGTTAATACCCTTAAAAATATATTCCTCAAAAGGATATCAAACGAATTACCCACGATATCAAACGATTTAGCTAACATATCAAATCTTTTTCATCATATATCAAACGAATTCTCCAATATATCAAACCTTTTCACAAATTCGCCACAAACACCCCAACACTTTAACGCTTTAAAGGATGTGGGGACTGTCCCCACACGCTTTAAAGTGCTAAAGTGCCGTGCCGTGCAGTGCAGTGCTGCGCTTCCACATTCTTAGTAGCTCGGCTTTAGTAGGGTGCAGAACGTGCACCAGTCGAGGATGATGATTTTACGTTCGCGAAGGTCGATGCAGCCGTCTTTCTTTAGCTTGGAGAAGACGCGGCTGACACTTTCGCGGGAGACGCCGATAATGGTGGCGAATTCCTGGACATTTAAAGGGATTTCGATGTTGTAGCGTACAAAGCCCTCACCTTTAAATTTCATTGCCAACCGCTCTAAAGATTTAACCGTTTTCGTGTACACATCCAACAACGCGATGTCGCGCAAGGTTGAGGTCATTTCCTGTAACGATTCACTCATGTAGCGGATCATTTGGATAGCCAGCTCCGGCTGGGTCAAAAGCTCGCGTTCTAAATCTTTCTTATTTAGAAAAGCAATCTCGCCATCTTCAAGCATGACTGCGGTTGCAGGATAAAGCTTGCTCATTCTGTTAAACAAACATGCCTCAGCAAAAATTTCACCTTTTTTCTTAATGCAAACAATCATTTCATTGCCGTTTTCGTCCTGTTTGACAAGCTTCACAGAACCAGAAAAAACAAAATAAACACCGTGGGCTTCTGTTTCCTCTTGGATAATTCGCTGGCCTTTTTTATATTTGGATAATTGCACCCGTCTTGCCACACCGGTCAAAACGCTAGAAGGCAGTTGTTTAAAAATCTCCACCTTACGCATTAATGGCTCCATTTCCGAAAAGTTCACAACTGATAAATGAGGTTCAAGGACTTCCTGTTGGTACATGATCTCACCTCTCGCAGTTCATTTTCCTTCATTCTAACTAACAAAATCCTCCCATGTAGTGATATTGTTCACAAAAAAGACATATGCGTGCTATTTCCACAGTGAAAATAAGGTATTCACAATTTTTTCACAGAAGTACTGGGATTTTCGAACGAAAACCAAAACACCTTGCTAACGCAAATCATCCGCCTGCGTGCGATGGCTTTACTTGGTGAGGAAAAGGGCCATACTGTTTCGGATGAAGAGGTGAATGCTGCGGTGGAATCCGTTCGTGAACAATACGCTGCCCAACCAGTTGCCGAGGAGATAATCAAAGAATTCGGCGAGGGCCGTTTCTGGGATATTCAAAATAAGCAATATAAATTGATTGTTTTATCACAAAAGGTCCAACGAGATTTGATTGCTGACGTGAAAAAAGAGAATCCAAACGTTAACGACCAGGAAATCTCCTATTTAGCACAAAAAAAATACGAGGAACTCCTCGTATCACAAGTCAACTCGTTGGAAATTAAGATTCTTTAAGCAGAAACTCTGTCACTTGGACAGAGTTTCTTGTATTTCACAGGAAATCGATCTAATTGGCTGGATTCTTCGACTTCAAATGGAAGGATATTTACCTTTTTCTAAGATATATTTACCTTTTCGAAGTGGATATTTACCTTTTTGGCTAGTTTATTTACTTTTTTCAGAGATATATTTACTTTTTTCACAATCCCGTCACAACTTTTACATTTTCCACCAGAAACCCCAATCAAGCACAAACCCTTAATCCTCCACAGGCTCCGGTTTATTTTTCAAAAACCGATAAATGCGATCATAGTAATTGCGATATAAATTCTCGTAGCCGCGGATATTCGCTACGCCGAAGCGATTGATCATCACGGTGCCTTGATACATAATGGTACTACTTCCCTGTACTCGGTAACGCTTTCCGAATTCCATGTACTGGTCAAAGCTTTCCATAACGTTTTCCACCTCACTAAAATCTGTATCCTCAAGTTCCAGATTTACACCCATTCCATAGCTGAATGAATTCATATAACCCCAGTGCAAACGTTGAATACGGTCGACCTCACCGACACCATCTTGGGCATTGCTTTGAAAGTAAGCCCCGTCAAAGCCGTACTTTTTCCAGTTTCGAAAATTGGTCGCTTTTGCATGTGGCGAGAAGATGAACCGCTTCCCTTCCGCATGAATAAGCTTGCCGACCTCGGTCACGAGCTTTTCATCCTCTTTACTTATCACCGTTTCGTTCATCCAGTAGAAACCTTCAAATTGAAGGTTCGGAAACTTCCCACTGGCAAACTCTTTATGAACCGAATCCATATACCATTTCACAAGTGCCAACCGATTTACGTAATCCGCCTTTACTGCTTTCCCATCAAGCTTAACAAGATTTCCCTCGTCTTTTGGGTAAGGAATTGACACAAAAACCTTTACCTTTTTGACCTGCGGAATCGCAGAAACATCTTTATTTAACCTATCTATTGCGCCACCACTTCTAAACGTCCGATCCTTATACCATTTCCATTCGCGATAGTTTGCTTGATTCGTAGATGTCTCTTCAAATTGCCCTTTGTCCGAATAATACCTGCCCAAAATAATAAACGTATCAAAGAAGGTATCGAGAAATTTACCATCTTTCTCATAAGCAATATATGGCTTGAAAAATCGTTCAGGAAACACACCACCATTACTAAGTTCGTACCTTTGGTATTGTGCCTTCTTTTTATCAATCTCAAAACCGTTGTAAATAAGCACCCCATTTCCGATACCCGCAGACTTCTGCGACAAAAATGCATGCTTATATTTGTTGACATCATCGTCTAATGGATGGATATAGCTTTTCTGCCCTTCGGTTTCCACCGCATGGCGATTGGCCTCATCAATCGTCTTAAAAGGCACATTCACCCCGGATGGATTCCGAACAACAAAATGATTGTAGTTATCCCAGACCGAGTGATTAATCTTCCCATCAATGATTCTAGAAAAATGCTTGTCGAGTTTTTTCGCGTAAACTAAAGCATTCGCTTCCGTATCAAAACCGGCTGCCCGTTTCCCGTCCACATGCAGGTGGAAGAGAATTTTGCTATTTTGCTTCGGATACCACAAAACCATACCCGTCGCCGTGTCGACTACTTTTGTATAGGTGTAGCGCTTGGCGTGAGCGTAAGCCTCGGAATAGCTTGTATAAGTTTTGATTGGCTTAAAAAATGAATCGACGCGATATTGACCAATTTTACCATTAGGCGTTTTCATCAGCTTATTAAAGCCTTTTGCTGTCAACTCTTTTAATATTTGCTCCGCATCAGCTTTCGTTACATAGGCATCCGGCACAAAGGTATTAACCAATTTGTTGCTAGTCAGCCACTCGATTGCTTGTTTTTCTGTTAAAATCTTTCCAGTGAATCCTTGGGCAAGCAGTTGGGCAGCGCTTTTATTCGATAACCGGTCATCCCCAAATGTAGTATAACTCGTTCCGACAACCGGTAGCCCCAATCGTTTCGCCAAATGGTATTCCTTTGCAAATATATAGGTGCCATCCGGAGGCATTTTCGCCAATTCCACTGCCGCAAATTGCTTTAACACCATGCTTAAAAATTGCCCCTCCGTTATGCCATTGCTGTTTGCAGTTGCCGGTTTGATGGCAACTAGATTAATCATCAGGATGCAAACAAGAATGGTTGCCATCCCTTTTTTCAGCCAATTTTGATTCACTATTTTTCACCTTCCAAATTTTTCAATAATCCTATCATAATTTATTGGAAATGCCCTGTCAGTATAATCTTGTCGAAAACTTCCCTATTTACAAAAATAAACTCTAGTCATACGATAGGAGTGAGTAATCACTTACTTAACAAAATGAGGTGAATATATGGAATCAATTGTTTCCATTCGAAACGTGGCTAAGGTTTTCGGCAAGCAAACCGTTTTACAAAATATCAGTCTTGAAATTCAAAAGGGAGAAATTTTTGGCCTGCTCGGTCCATCTGGTGCGGGTAAAACAACGCTTGTCAAACAACTAATCGGCCTTGATCTGCCCACAAAAGGCGAAGTCGACTTGTTCGGCAAACCGATGCCATCGCTTGACTTAATTCAAAGGGTCGGCTATATGTCGCAATCAGACGCGCTTTATACCGAGCTTTCCGCAAAAGAAAATCTCGAATTTTTCGCAACGCTCTATGGTTTAGCAGGTAAACCACGCAAAAAACGGATAGATGAAGTGATGGAAATCGTGCAATTAACAGAACACCTCACCAAGCTTGTTTCGCAATATTCCGGTGGGATGAAACGGCGGCTTTCATTAGCTGCGGCGCTGCTACATGAACCAGACCTACTCATCCTTGATGAACCAACGGTAGGCATTGACCCTGTCCTAAGACAAAGTATTTGGGATCGTTTTTACCAGCTAAAAGAAAGAGGCAAAACCTTGATCGTGACAACCCACGTCATGGACGAGGCGGAAAAATGTGACCGACTGGGACTAATCCGCGATGGACACTTAATTGCGGTAGGCACGCCCATTCAATTAAAAGAGCAAACAGGCTCCGCCACCATTGAGGAAGCCTTCCTCAGCTACGGAGGTGCACGAGCATGAGAATTCGCGCATTAGTCATTCGTGTGCTGCGCCAATTTTTCCGTGACAAACGGACGATGGCGTTAATGATTGTCGCACCGATGTTAATTTTAACGATGTTAGATTTAGTCTTTAACGGACCAGATTACGTGCCGAAGGTCGGGCTTGTCGACATTCCAGAAGTGATCCAAGAGCAGTTAAACTTAGACGATGCCAACCTAACAAATTATGAATCTAGTAAACTAGCAGACGCAGATTTGAGTGAAAAAACGATTGATGGTTATATTGCATTTGCAAATGGCAAGCCTGCAATCACTCTAGAAGGCAGCGACCCATCAGTCAATCGCGCGGTGTTACTATGGGTACAAGAGGCAATGAAACCGTTAATGAAGGAGCAGGCTGCAACAACTCTAAGCGTCAACTATTTACATGGATCCGAAGATATGGGCCAGTTTGATTATTTTGGTCCGGTACTGCTCGGCTACTTTGCGTTCTTCTTTGTATTCCTGATTGCCGGGGTATCCTTTTTACGCGAAAGAACGAGTGGAACATTGGAACGACTGCTGTCAAGCCCGTTACGAAGATGGGAAATTGTCGTCGGCTATGTGATTGGTTTCGGGATATTCACGACGATTCAGGCGGGAATCATCACATGGTACGGCATTTATGTGCTAGACATGATGATGGTTGGTTCATTCTGGTTAGTGTTGCTGACGATCTTGCTGCTATCCTTCTCGGCGTTGACACTAGGAATATTCCTGTCCGCCTTTGCCAACAACGAAATGCAAGTGATACAATTTATTCCACTGGTGATTGTGCCGCAAATCTTTTTCTCCGGCTTGTTTAATTTGGAGACGATGTCGGAGTGGCTCCGCTGGATTGGACCGTTGACGCCGCTTTACTATGCCGCCGATGCGATTCGCGATGTGATGGTGCGCGGCTATGGATTGGGCGAGGTATATATTGATTTACTGGTGTTATTCGGACTTTCCTGCTTATTTATGTTATTAAACATTGTGGCCTTGAAAAAACACCGCAAAATATAAGGAGTTTACTTCATGTCAGATCAAGATAAGCTTATCGAAACACTGCTCGAAGGCGAAGACGAGCTAACGGAAAAGCAGAAAAAAATTATCATCGCCGCCATTGAATATTTTTCAGAAAAAGGCTATGCCAGCACGTCGACGAGCGAGATTGCCAAAAAGGCCGGGGTGGCCGAGGGGACGATTTTTCGCCATTATAAAACGAAAAAAGACTTGTTGCTTTCGATTGTCACACCGGTCATGCCGAAGCTATTGGCACCGTTTGTCATGCGGGATTTATATAAAGTGCTCGACCAGCGCTACGAGCGCTATGAGGATTTCTTGCGCGAGATGATTTTAAATCGTCGGGATTTCGTGCAGAATCATTTTCAGATTATCAAAATTCTTTTGCAAGAAATCCCATTTCAGCCGGAGTTGCGCGAGCAATTTTTTGAGCATGTCGCCGGAAAAATCTATCAGCGTTTTGATGCTTTGGCGAAGTATTATCAAGAAAAAGGGCAAATTATCGGGGTGCCGACGCATCAGGTGATTCGCTTTACAGCATCAACGATTATTGGTTACTTGTTGACGCGCTATTTGCTCATGCCGGAGTCCGACTGGGACGATGAAGCGGAAATTGAGCAGACCATCCAGTTTATTATGCATGGAATTGGTGCTGCGGCAAAATAGGTTGAGGTACGGCCGAGCTCGGGTTATTGGGCTCGGCTGGATTGGAAATTGGGTTTAAACCCGGATAACCTGATTTAAACCCGGATAACTCAATTTAAACCCGTATAACTCAATTTAAACCCGTATAATTCAATTTAAACCCATATAACCCAATTTAAACCCGTATAACTCAATTTAAACCCGTATAAGCCAATTTAAATCCGGATAACCAACCCTAAACGCCTCATGGATCAACTCTCCTTCAGCACGTCATAAATCGCCTTTCCAACACCACTTTCCTCATTTGTTGTTGTCACAAAATCGCACATCACTTTAATTTCTTCGGCAGCATTGCCCATCGCTACCGAACGGCCAACCCGCTTAAACATCGAAACATCGTTAAAATTGTCGCCAATAGCCATCGTCTCGGCGAGTGAGATGCCATGTTCCTTGACGTATTGCTCCAACGCGACGCCTTTTTGCGCCTGTTTATGGGTAATCTCAATATTCCCGCGCGCGGATGAAGTCACGACGACGTTATCAAAATGTTCCATCGCCCGGCGTGCTGTCGTTAATTTTTCCTCATCAAACGAGAAAACGAGAAACTTGAGGATTTTATGATTGTCACTATGAAAAAGCAAGTCATAGTCATCGACAACATGGATATTTCCTTCTGAAAAACGGATCCGCGCCTCTTCATGGATGAAATCACGGTCCGCATCGGGATTAATGCTAAAAAAGATATCGACAATTAGGGCTAACCCCTTTTCACGATCACTCGTATAGGTACCCTTCGTTGTATAAACCTCAAAATAGATTTCATTTTCAAGCAATAGTTTGGCGATATCGGCCGCCTCCGACTTTTCAATTGGATTTTCGCCAATCAACGTTCCATCCGCGGTGCGAATTTCTGCTCCATTTACTAAAATCATTGGGCACTGGAGACCGGCCTCTTCAAGAACATACTTGGCCTCCTCATAAGAACGACCAGTTGCAACGACCACTTTAATCCCCTGCGCTTGTGCCGCCAAAACTGCCTGTTTATTCTCCTCAGTAATCACATGGGAGGCGGAAACTAATGTTCCATCCATATCTGTTGCAATACACCTAATCATGCTAGTCACCTTCCCTTTCAAACTTACCGTTATTCTATCATGTCCGTTACCATTTTTCGCCCATTAGACACCGTCTATTCAATATGACACTTTTTTTACGAAAAGAACGTAAAGTGTGATATATGTTACCAAATTTTCCAGCTCATTACATTATAATGAAGTCAGAATCAAGGAACGTGGAGGGTTCACAATGCGATATCACCATTTCAGCGAAATAATCGAATTAGCGAAAAAAAATCCACCTCTACCCTTAAGCGTTGCGGCAGCTCATGATGAGGTGGTTCTCGGCGCGGTTGCAGAAGCCACCGAACTTGGCATTATTAAACCCATTCTGATTGGTAAAATTGCACAAATGGCCAAAGCCGCTGAAAAAATAAACTTTGATATCCTTTCGCACGAAATCCATGCGGCAGAAACCGAAGCGGAAGCCGCCTATTTTGCCGCGAAATTAGCCCATCAAGGCAGAGCCAAAATGATCATGAAGGGGGCCATCAACAGCACTCCGTTTCTCAAAGCGGTCTTGCAGAAAGAATTCCAGCTGAAAACTGGCCGAATCTTAAGCCACTTGTCCGCCTTTGACATTCCCACCAATAACAAGTTACTGTTCATGACCGATGGTGGGCTCAATATCGCGCCTGATGCGCTACAAAAAATCGAAATCATCTTAAATTCAGTCGACTTTCTTTTAAAAATTGGCCTAACTAACCCAAAAATTGCCTTATTGGCGGCCAATGAGCGAACGACGGAAAAAATGCCCGTCACCTTGGAAGTTCAGGAAATCGTCCAGCTGAGTAAGTCGAAGTTGCCTTCCGGCTGCATCATTGAAGGTCCGTTGCCACTTGATCTTGCGATAAGCCCACAATCACTCACGTCTAAAGGGCTCAATAGTGAAATCAATGGCGATGCTGATTTACTGGTCGTTCCAAACATCGAGTGCGGCAATATTTTTGGGAAATCGCTTACCTATTTTGCCGGCAGTACGATGGCTGGAATTGTCTTAGGCGCTAAAGTGCCGCTTGTACTAAATTCGCGCTCTGACTGCGCCCAAGCCAAACTTGCCTCCATTGCGTTAGGGGCATTAGCAGCAGCAAATCCGTCGATCAATTTATCCTCTGGAAAAGTTTCATAGAATGGGAGCTGAGTTTGCAATGAGTCAACTGATTCTGGCGATTAATCCTGGATCCACCTCAACGAAATGGGCCGTATACCGTGGCTCCGAAGTGATTTTTAAAGAAACGATTTATCACGAAGATGAAGCCTTGATGAAATACCGAAATATACAGGCACAAATGCCATTTCGCTTAAAATTGCTGCTCGACGCCTTCCATGAAAGGGATTTTGACTTAGCACAGCTAGATGCCATTGTTGGTCGCGGCGGGTTGTTAAAGCCGTTAACAAGCGGAACATACCGCATCTGTGAAAAAATCGTCAAGGACGCTTTAGCAGGCACATACGGTGACCACGCTTCCAATCTAGGACCGATTCTCGCCTACGAACTGGCAACCATGTATGAAATTCCGTCCTTCATCGTCGACCCGGTTGGAGTTGATGAACTCGCTCCGGAAGCGAGGGTTTCCGGGCTAAAGGACATTGAACGAAAAAGTCATGCCCATGCCCTTAACATCAAGGCTGTTTCACGAAAAGTGGCCGCGCAGCTTGACCGTCCGCTCGAGGAATTAAACTTCGTCGTCGCCCATCTCGGCGGTGGTATTTCTGTTGTTGCTCAGCAAAATGGCCAAATGATTGATGTGAATAACGCCGATAATGAAGGACCGTTTTCACCGGAACGCTGTGGAGGCTTACCTGCCAAACAGTTAATTCAGCTTTGCTTCTCCGGGAAATACAGCGAAAAAGAAATGCTCCACAAATTAACCAAATCTGGTGGGTTTTACTCTTATCTTGGAACAAAAAATTTAATCGAAGTCGAGGAACGGGCGTTATCCTTAGATCGCGAGGCAGCCTTACTTTTAAAAGCAATGGTCCATCAAATTGCCAAGGAAATCGGAGCCATGGCCGCTGTCCTTGAGGGGCGGATCGACGGAATTATTTTAACTGGTGGCATCAGCCATTCTAGCTATCTAGTTGGAAAGATCAAAAAGAAGATTGGCTTTTTGGGAGAGGTCTTCGTTGTACCCGGTGAGGAAGAGCTTGTGGCGCTCGCGGATGGGGCGCTACGAGTGTTGACGGGCCAAGAACTCGCTAAAAAATACTAAGGGATGAGTGGCTCATCCCTTAACTGTACTTTTTGTGGTAAATGTTTGATAGATGACCTCTTCGCCATCTTCGAGTTCCAGCGTTTCCTCATAAGCAATGTCGTAAAGATCGTACATTTTTTTCCAGAAACTAACCGCCCGTTTGTTTGCTTTAATTTGTGATACATAGAAACTGCCTTGCTTTTCTTGGAAAATTAATCTCACTGCCTGTTCCGCCAAGCCTTTGCCACGGAATTGATTGTAAATAAATAAGTCATTGATGCAATAGTCAACCTTTTTGGTAAAAGGTGGCTCGAGCAATAAGCAAAAACCGATGACCTTCGTGCCGTCCTTTAAAAAATATGGATTTAGTCCTTCCTTTTCCCAAATCATTTCAAACGAATCAAACTCAAACTCCCCATGCTCATTTGGTTTTAATGATTCCGAATAGGCGGAAAGATCGTGAAGATAAAGAGAATACATGTTTTTCAGAAGCTGCTTGTCCTGTAACGTTGCCCGTACGAATTCCATCCTGTTTCGCCTCTTTTATTCTAGGTTTTATCCATATTTTACACTATTATGGAAAAATTTGTCCAAATTAATTCGTGACCCAAATGGACTATTTTTTTCATTCGATTTCTTACATATACAAGGTACATTACTGACAAACTAGAGTTTGATACTTACAAAAAGGGGGTCAAACCGACAATGACAAAAAGTCCGAATAAAGGCAGCAAAAATCAAAATGCACCTGATTTACATGGCAGAGCCGCTGTCAGCGGAGATAACAGCAAAGGGAACAAACGGAACAAGGATCAAAGTAACAAACCAGACGATTTAAATCCTTAAGCAAAAGCGACCGTTTAGCTGAGTACTAGAAGCAAAAAGTCGGCCCTTTACCAGAGCCGACTTTTTCCTATTTCTTCCCGTTAAATTTCATTTTCTCCTCAGCTTCACTCATGTTCGGCCGTTGGCTCGGTTTGCTTTTTCGAAGCGCCTTTTTCAGTTCTAGGGTGGCATCGTCCCCTGTATTGTAGCGACCGTCCAGCATTTCAAAATTCCTCCTTTTCGGGTTCTTTTCATAAGTTACCCAAAATAGGTGGAAATCATCAGCTCTTTTACACCGTTACAGCCTGCTGCTCAAAGCCCTCTTGGTAAATCCGGCTAATAATTGACTCGATTGCCGGCTCCTCCACGGTTAAATCCTTAATATTATACGTTTGCGTAATACGCCCAATTAATTCTGATGCGGAAATTTCATCGCGGTTAAATTGCAGCCAAACTTTATTCATTTCCCGTTTGACCACTTCGGCACCCTGGATAACAATTTCACCGTTGCCGTTCTCGACATCGACGACCAGTGTACGAATTTTACCAAAACGCTCTTTCACCGCCGCAATATCCCCGTCATACACCTTCTGCCCGTGGTCGATGAGCACCATTCGCTTGCAAAGCTTCTCGATATCTTCCATGTCATGGGTCGTTAAAATGACCGTCACCTTGCGCTCCCGATTGATTTCCTGAATAAAGGTACGCATTTTTTCCTTGGCGACCACGTCAAGGCCAATGGTCGGCTCGTCTAAAAATAAAATCGGTGGGTCATGCAGCAAAGAGGCAGCAATATCAGCTCGCATCCTCTGCCCTAAAGAAAGCTGGCGCACCGGTGTATTCAAAAATTCATCTAGCCCAAGAATCTCTTGGAAAATATCCATGTTCTGTTTGTAACGAGCATCACTTACTCGATAAATTTCTTTCAACAATTCAAAGGATTCCACTGTTGGCAAATCCCACCAGAGCTGGGTCCGCTGACCGAAGACGACGCCGATATTTTCGGCATTCTTCTGGCGGTTCTCATACGGCACGATCCCGTTGACTTTTATTGTTCCGCTCGTAGGCACAAGGATTCCCGTCAGCATTTTAATCGTCGTCGATTTTCCAGCACCATTCGGCCCAATATAGCCGACCATTTCCCCTTGTTCAATCGAAAAACTGATATCTTTGACTGATTCTTTTTTAATAAACTGACGTTTAAACAAACTGCGCACGCTACCGAGCAGCCCAGTTTCACGTTTTGCAACCATAAAATCTTTGTTTATATTATTTACTTCGATAATTGACATAATGTTCTCCCCTAAAATTGTCTAGCTCCAGCGGCTAGCCCCTCGAATGGAAAATAAAAGTCCATTTTCCCCTGGTCTTAAGCCACTCTAGGAATGAAGGCAAAAAGCGCCTTCTTTCCTAGAGCAGCTTAAGCTTGTCGGGGCTGGGAAAAATCAAATGCTATTTTTCCTCGACCAAGCCGCTTCCGCTTTTCTATGACCCCGTACTCTTGTATCTATTTAATCCTGCCATCCAAAACCAATACGCTAGCAAAAAGAAAACCAAGCCGATGACCGGCGATAGGTAGCCGATGTAATCGGGGAAATATGGCGTTCCTTTTTCCAGGATAACCGTCGATGGGAAGTAGTTGACGAACCCAAACGGTACGATGAAGGCGGTAATCATTTGCACGACCTTCGGATAAATCACCAGCGGGTAGTTCGTGAGATTTCGAGCTGGATACATGGCGACCCAATAGAATTGCTCAGACTTGGTTGTCCAAAACGCCAGCGCTGAAATGATGACGAGCATGCCACCTTGAATGAGCACACCGCCAATGATCGACGAGATTAAAAATAAAACCTTTCCAATGCTCCAGTCAATGTCAATTGCGAGGCTCACCCAAAGAAACACGACGACAGAGAAAATAAATTGGCCCAAACCGCCGATATCAAACTTCATCGACATAAAGTGGAAAAATGGATGAATCGGCCTGACGAGAAACCTATCAAAGGTTCCATTCACGATAAATGTGTCCAAACTTTTAAAATGGAAAAATAAAATCACGCAGAAACCCCAAGAAACAACGGCTAATGCGAGCAAAAATAGCATATCGTAAAAGCTCCAGCCACCGAGAGCGTCAAAGCGATAAAGCATCACCCACATCGTCGCGGCCATCCCGACATAGGCGGTAATTAGACCGATGATTCGCATCACAAAGGCAAATCGATATTGCAGTTGGGCGCGGATGCCGGCACCAACGAGTTTAAAATATAATGGCAAATAACTTAGTGTTGACCTCACGATTATCCCCCCTGTACGACCACTTTTTGTGAGGCTTTATGCCAAACGAATCTGAGGATTCCGTAACATACGGCAAGCCAGAACAACTGGATGGCAATGGAATAAGCAATCTCGATCCCGGTAATTTTTCCGATAAAAATCGAGTTCGGAATAAAATAGATTCCTTGGAATGGCAGATAGATTGCTAGTTTTTCTAGCCAATCTGGGAAAAACCAAAGCGGGATCACGGATCCTGAAAGTAGCGACATCGCAAAATAGAAAATGTCGACAATTCCGCCCGTTTCGACTAAAAAGAACGACAGAAAACTGAATGACATTTCAATGCAATAGCGAATGAGAAAGCCGATAAACGCGGTGAAGAGGAACAGCACCCACGTCTCCCACGACATTGGTAGTGTTAAATCAATAAACAAGAATACAAGAACATAGACTGGCAGAAGCGCAAATAAGAAGTAGAACGCGACACTGCCGAAATCAGCAAATAAATAGCGGAGTGGCACATCAAATGGCCTCATCAGTTCAAGCGCGATATCGCCGGTGCGCACCTTCTCCTGCATGTCCCATAGCGGCGTGCCCGCGCCGTTAATTCCTGATAAAAACTGACTGACAACGATATAGGTTAGCATCGACGTGAACGTGACGCCATCAGCACTATCCTTACCGGCGTAAAGAGCTGTCCAAATCGAGCCCCACATTAATAGAAAAATAAGATTATAGCCCATTCGCGAAAAGACATCAAAACGGTAAACCGCCGACCTCAAGAATGCCTTTTTCGTAAATGTCCAATAAAGCTTTGCCCTAAACATACTTCACCTTCCAGCAAAATTGTGATTTTTTTGACTATTTCATATTTTAGCATATTTAGAGGTGAATTTTAACAAATGAAAGCTCTATGAAAAAAATAATACTGTTCCCTTTAATGCTTTAAAGGATGTGGCATACATTTCAAGGAACTTTGTCCTTTAATTATGTAGGACTGTCCCTAAATATTTAAAACACTAAAGCGCTAATGTGCTTTAGTGTTTTAAATATTTTAAGTTTAGAAGCATTGGAAGGATTCGATGCTTCTTAGGTCGATTCCGAAGTACGCCCAGCCGAAGCGGCGACTCCAGCGCCAGCCCGCGATGGAGGTGCGACCGACAAAGATTGGGTAATACCAAAAACTACTACCGCTGTGTAGCCAAACATAGGTATTGCGGAATAAACAGCGACGAATTCCACCTGGGTCTACGGCAAATGCGGCAGCCTGAGTTTTTTGCGGTGTGAACGCAGGTGGTGGACTCGATGGTGGTTGCTGTCCTCCTGGTGCACCTTGTTGACCGCCGGGAAAGCCTCCTGGTGTACCGCCTGGAAATCCGCCTGAACCGCCCGGGAATCCGCCTGGACTACCTGGGAATCCGCCTGAACCGCCCGGGAATCCTCCTGGACTGCCTGGAAATCCGCCTGAACCGCCCGGGAATCCGCCTGGACTGCCTGGGAATCCTCCTGAACCATCTGGGAATCCACTTGGCGGTCCCGGAAAGCCTCCTGGTCCACCTCCAGGGAAGCCAGGTGCCCCAGGGAAGCCAGGACCGCCACCAGGAAACAATGGATTGGTTCGGATGTCATAGTTCACTGAGTAGTCCATATATCCAGGCATGTATTCTTGAGTTTCAACCTGATATCCATATGGATCTCCTGGAAGATCTGGTCCTATCGGTTGATAATGTTGTCTATTTGGGTCTTGGGATTGGCCATAATAGGGAAACTGATAATGATTCAAGGCAAAATCCTCCTTAATATCTTTCTATTTCCCTGTAAAATATGTCAATTCGCCTATAATGGTGCGAAAATCAGGGCTTTTTTGTACACCCTTTTTCATCAGAGAGTTTTATTTACCTTTTTACAGGTTTATTTACCATTTTTGGAAGGATATTTACCTTTTCGAGGATCATATTTACCTATATAAAGAATATATTTACCTTTTTCACATATCCGCCACAATATTACCTCTTTTTTGGTAAAAACCAACAAAACTTCGCACCATTACCACCACACCCAAAAAAAAGAAAGGCAACTCTAAGTTACCTTTCTTTCCGATTCTTCGCTTCTAATAATCGTTTCATCCGTGCCTCGCGCTCTTCGGCGGTTAAAGGCTTTTCTATTACCTTTTTTGGTTTAGGGGCTGGTTTCGATTTCGAAATCGGTGCAGGATCTTCAGCTACAGTAGACTTCTCTTCCACCATCTGAACCTCACGCACAGGCTCCACCTTAGCAACCACTTTCTCCTTAGTCGGCAACCTATCCGCTGCCGTCCCACCTACCGCTTCATGACGAGTCATTTTAAACCGACCAAACAACCGCGCCATCCCGAAGCGTCGTATCGCAACCTCTACAAAAAATAGCAAGAATGCCAACAACAGAAGCCACTGGCTCACTGGTTGCTTCACATAACTAGCTGAAGTCGTCGGCAGGAATGAATCCTTTGCATTAGCCAACGCCTTACCACCCGTAAGCGCTGCTAACTCCGCAAGTAGCTCCTTATTCGTCCCCTTAAGAGAATACTCCTCCGAATAAGGGACCGTAAATCCAGTCTGATAAACATGGACTTGACCATCGGCATCTGTCCTTTTCACATTTAAGAAATACATGCCACTGCTATCGGGAATCGATAATTCATATTTGCCTGGAGCGACCAGTTTCGTATTGGAGGCAATTTGCTCCCCTGTCTCGGAAACGACAGCTGTTTCCAAAGGTAATGCTGAAGGAGTCCCAGATTCAAGCCTCACAACTGTCACGCCGTCCATTTTATTTAGCGAAACTCGATAAGGTTCGGAAGCGTACTGTGGAAGGGTCCGCGTCACCATATGATTGACGAACACCGGCCACTTCTCCCAACGCGCCCAATCGCCAGACCATTTCCCGGAAAAATCAGACGTAAACGCAATCGAAGTCCCAAGCCCATACTGCCATTCCGCCAAAACAGGATCCTCTTTTTCGCTCAAAAACGGTACGCCTGCCCGCGATTTTGGGGTTGTAGCGATATAGGCATTCATTTGCGGTACACCCGCTTCCACTAAAAACGTCCAATCCGGATTTGAGGCTACCACCGGATAAAACGGATTATCCTCGATATAGGTCCGCGTTGCCATAACCGTTTCTCGCGACAAGATACTCGGAATCGTTGTCGCATCAATGACATCATAAAATCTTCCCGTTCCCCAAGTTGCTAGTTCCTCTAGCAAGCCACGATCGGCGTCCGAACCAATGGCAACCGTTGATAGAGTAATATTTTTCTCCAAACCTTCCTCAATCAAAGCTTCATAGCTAGCACTAGTTGCTGACTGACCATCAGTAAGCAAAATAATATGCTTTCGCTGCAATTTTAAGTCGCGAAGTTCATCATAGGCTGCGGCCAGCGAGGAATAAATTTCCGTCCCGCCACCCGGTCCGATTGATAAAATTTTCTCAACAGCCTTCTTCTTATCCTTTAAAGGCTTTGTTTCTAAAATGACCCATGGTCGATCGTCAAAAGCGATAAATCCAAGTGTGTCTTCTTCTCGTAAAAGTTCAACCGAGCGAGCCGCTGCTTCCTTGGCCAACTCAATTTTGTTGCCGCTCATACTTCCCGAGCGGTCCATCACAATCACAAGGCCGAGCGACGGCATTTCTTTTTTCCCCTTAATATCCATATCAACTGGAAGTAGTCTTTCAATTGGCGTCTTAAAATAGCCGCCCAGTCCGAAGCTCTCGTCGCCCCCAGCCATCACAAAACCAACACCAAATTCCTTAACAGCTCGCTCTATCAAATTCATTTGATTTTCAGTCACGACCGTTGCCGGAACATTGTTGAAAATAATCGATTGATAGGGCAGGTAGCCGGACAGCAGTGTTGGTAGCTTTTCCGGGGTAATACTGTCTACTAAGAGACCGGCTCCTTCCAAAATGCCATCAATCTGACCGCTCTCCCTACCTTGAACGACAAGCACCTTTGGGGTCCCTTTCACATTGGAAACCGCAAACATCGCATTGTTCTCCATAAAACTATCCTGGTCGGCCGCCAGTTCGCCTTTAAACACCATCATTCCAGTATCTTCGACCTTGTAGGCAAAATGGTAAACGTTTTTGCCTTCCTTCACCTCGACGTTTTCAGTGAGTACATCCTGATGGTTCACGGAAATTCGCACCGCCGCCCGTTTACTGGCGTTGCTATCAATCGTGAGCGTAATCTGTGCTTCCTCACCTTTATATAAAGATGGTGGCACCGTAAGCTCGGTGATGCTCATATCCTCGCCGATTGACGGGTTAAGCGTTACATAATGGAGCTCAATGCCTCTATTTTTTAAAATCTTTGCCGTTTCCCTGCTATTGCCAGTCGTTTCATTTCCATCCGAAACGAGGACAATTTTCCCGCCGGATTCGGTTGGTAAAAGGGAAGCCGCAAACTGTAAGCCAGCTTCAATATTCGTCTCACCGCCGGCGACTTTGCCGTTAAACTCAGTGAACGGACGTTTTTCTTTACCTAGTTGCTGCTCTAAATAACCGTCTTTCCCGAGCGTGACAATTGCATAAGAATCATCGATTTTCTTGTTTTTTAAACTATTGTCTATCCAATCAAGCGCTACCGTGTCACCACCGCGAACACTATCGGAACGGTCGACAAGGAAAATGACCGACTCCCCACGCACCGGCAGAAGAATCTGCGGTACCGCGAGCGCTAAGATTAATAATAGAAAGATCGCCGTTCGAATTCCGGCAACCCAATAGGCTTCCTTTTTGCGATTCTTTTTTACATATAAAAAAATCATCCAGCCAACCGGAAGCAGAAGTAGTAACATGAACGGGAATTTAACCTCTAAACCCACGACGGTACACCTCCCATTCGACAACAATGAAAACGAATGCGGCCAACGCTAACCAAAACCAAAGCTGGTCATTTCGGCCCTTCTTCTCGTTATCCGCGCTAACGGTTTGTTGGTTCATCTTAAAAGCTGACTCAACCGTCGGCTGCTTTTCCGATTCATCCAGCAAAACGGAAAAATAGGTAATCCTATCGCCGGCTACCGCTTGATAGGTGCCAGGCCGATACGGTGCCTGAAAACTTTCTTTGGAGAGGTCAAGCGTATATAAATTTTCATCATCCCGGTCGTAAATCGACCATTTTGGCGATCCCTCACTGACACTCAACCACTTTTCTTCCCCCGGGGAAGAATAGCCTAAGAAATTCGTTTGCTGTGAGAGCCATTGATAGCTGTTATAAAGGAAAATCGGAAAACTTGGCTGCAGCGGCCAATCCGAATCGGTCAATGAAAAATTGACAACCATTACAGGCTGTCCATCACGTATGCCTTTTTGAATCAATGGGTGTGTACCGCTTCTTAAAATCGTTTCCCAATCGCCTTCGAGCGGCTGATCGGCAGCCGAAGCGATAAAAATTTTCTTCGTGTCGACGTATTTTAATAAGGGGTCATTTTCCGCTGCTAGCGGCTCCGTTAGCTTGATTTTGTCTTTCGTGTTGTTAAACAAAATCAGCGGCTGCTTCGGCCAATTTTCCAGTGAATTTGTCTCGGCAATGACAATCCCGTTGTCATTTTCCTCGAGCGTTTTGGTTTGTAAAACCTCTACGCCTAGAATTTGGAATCCCTTCACCGCAAACGGATTGACTTCGCCAACCGTATAAATAGTCGGATTGTTTTCCGTGAAGATGGAGGTCAAGCGATTATCAATCTCATAGCCATCATCCACTTTTATGGATGCTTCGTAGTACGGCTTTATCGGCAGTTCTGGAATTTGCACGAAGGCCTGCTCCTGGGCATCTAGGGTGATCGTTTTTTCATAGAGTTTTTCCTTTTCGCTATGAATCTGAAAGTTTAGTTCTTTTGCTTGGCTAGATTGATTTTCGAGAACGGCCACGCCGGTAATTTGCTCGTTGATTGGGGCTACCCCAAACGAAAGTAGTGCCAGATTGTCAATTTTTTCACCGATATTATGGACCTCGACATATTGCTCCACACCTTTGAGTGCCTCCCTTTTGACTCTGTCCGAAAAAATATGAATCGATGTGTCTTGACCAGAAGAAAGGGATACTGCCAATTGGACCGCTTTTTCCATTGCCTCATGATCATAGGTTAACTCTAGGCCCTCGATGCTTCGCTTAATGGTGCTCGAATCCGTTTCCTTACTAAGAAGAATCTCTGGTTTCGCACCAGCTCTAATCAAGGTGACCTCTTGCCCGCTTAGCCGGTCTGCGAGGTCTCTTAGCTCCTGTTTAGCATAGTCAAAACGAGTCGTTTCTTCATGCTTAGCCGCCATTGTGGCCGATGTATCAACAATCAACATCAGTTGCTCACCGCGTAGCTCGTTTTGCAGCCAAAATGGTCGTACCAATGCAAACATTAATAATAAAAGTGCAAGCAGTTGCAACCAGAATAGTAGATTTTGCTGGAGCTTTTTCAACCACGGCGATGCCTGCCACTCATTCAGCACTTGCTCCCACAATAGGTTTGAGGATATCCGCCGTTCCTCATACTGTTTCCGGAAAAAATAAAACAACACCACCGCTGCAATGAAAAGGCTAAGCAGGAAAAACCATGGAAATAAAAATTGCATCTATCAATCACCTCACTTAGAAAGGGGGACTATTTATGATCCTGTGCCCTATTCGGACTCGATTTGCCTTTTTTGGCTCGTTCCTGTCCGAATAGACAACCTATTCGGACTCTGTTTGCCTTTTTGTGCTCGCTCCTGTCCAAACTACCGCCCAATTTTAACCTAGCCCTACTATCTCATCAAACCCCGCCCCGGCAGTTCATGAAATAGAATCGAGGACAATGCCACATCATCTGGCACCAAAATATAATGTCCGCCATAACGGCGGCAGATTGTCTCCAGTGCCCCATTATGTGCACGAAGCCGCTTTTCATACTCCGAAAAAATCGCCCCATTCATGCTCACATTAACGGCAACCGATGTTTCACTATCGATTAACTTTAAATCGCCTTCATAAGCCCCCGGCGTTAACTCTTCGCGGGCCAGCACCTGAAACAACCAAACCTCTTGCTTCAACGAACTTAATTTCCGCAAAACCGCCTCCAACCCGTCAACCGGCTCCAAACCATCGGTAATCAGGATCGAAAGCTGCTGGTTCTTCGTGACTGTATTCAATAGGCTCGCAAGAAAATCGCCCGTTTGCTCCTTTTCATCCAAGCCTAAAATTTCTAAATACGTCCGCCGGCTTGCTACAGCCCCCTTGCGACGAATTGTTGAAAATGACTTTGATGCAACAGGCGAAAATAACAGCCGGTCTTCGCTAGACAGCACCACATAACTTAACGCTGCTGCCAAATCCTTAGCCTGCTGCCATTTCCCAGCAATCTCCCGCATCGAGGACGACGCATCTAAATAAATCGCTATCGAAATTTCCTGTTCGTCTAAAAAGCGCTTAATATAATGTTTTTGAGTGCGTCCATATACGTTCCAGTCAATTTGTCTGACATCGTCACCCGGCTGATACACACGAAAATCGGAAAACTCCAGCGACGAGCCAAAATGGCTCGACTGCCGGGAGCCCTTATGAAGTCCTCTTTTTCGCGTTTTCACCAGTAACCGCATTTTTTGCAGCCTGCCTAAAATCGCCTGCCCACCGCTCATCAGACTCGAGCCCCTTGATTGACCAAGTCCGCAATAATTTCATCAACGGAAATCCCGTTCGCTTCCCCTTCAAAATTCAGCAACATCCGGTGGCGCAGCACTGGTAAAGCAAGCTGCTTCAAATCACCGATTGAAACATGGTACCGTCCCTGACAAAGCGCGCGCGCTTTTGCCATTTGAATTAAACTCTGCAAACCACGCGGACCGCTACCGAATTGTACATACTGTTTCACCATTTCTGGCGCATCATCTGAATCCGGGTGGGTCGCCGAAATTAGACCAACCGCAAAGTTCAACATTTCATCTGATACTAAAATTTCTCGTGCCAACTGCTGTAGTTCCAACACTTGCTCAACTGTCGCCACCTTTTTTAACTCAATCGTGGCCACTCCTGTCGTGCGCAAAGCAATCTCCTTCAACTCTTCCTTCGACGGATAGCGGACTTGAATTTTACAAACAAAACGGTCCAACTGTGCCTCTGGAAGCGGATATGTCCCTTCCATATCGATCGGGTTCTGTGTCGCCAATACGAAAAACGGCTTTTCCATCTGTTTCGTTTCACCCATGATGGTCACCGTTTTTTCCCCCATCGCCTCAAGCAAGGCAGACTGTGTTTTCGGTGTCGCCCGGTTGATTTCATCGGCTAAGACGATATTGGCAAATAACGGACCTTTATGAAACGTAAAGCGTTGTCGGCCATTTTCATCCCCTTGCAAAAGCATTGTCCCGGTAATGTCAGATGGCATTAAATCCGGGGTGAACTGAATCCGCGAAAACTGTAAATCCATGCATTGGGCTATTGTTTTGATTAGCATGGTTTTCCCTAGCCCAGGTAAACCTTCTAACAGCACATGACCGCCAGAAAAAATGCTCCAGAGCACCTGATCAATCACGTCCGCTTGGCCGACAATAAATGAACCGATTTCCGCCCTTACGTTCGCAATTGTTTCCGCTGCGGTCGCGAATTGCTGCTCCTTATCTTTGATTGAAGACATCTATGTCACTCCTTATTCGGATCGATATTAGAAAAATAATCCTTAACAATACTCTCAAGGTCAGCTGGTAAATCCATCCGTTCCGTGCTTTGTCGGTACGCTTTTTCATACGAACTGAAAACCTCGCTGTACGGGCGAATGTTTCCTTTTAAAATGGGGCCTGTTCCTTCGGATTGCTGCCCAGTGCCTTCGCCGATATTTCCGTTATCATTTTCAACATTTCCGGCACCATCGATTCGGTCTGGAACGGTGACAAAATCGCGCGAGCCCTGGCCGAGCCCTGCACCACTGCCGGTACCAGAACCCTGACCTGTGCCAACACCAGACCCCGAACCTGAACCAGATCCGGAACCGCTACCCGATCCATTTCCTGAACCGTTTCCATTTCCGTTGCCGTTCCCATTATTCCCCTGACCACCTTGCGATTGCCCGTTGTTTCCGGAAGGGGTATTGCCCTGCTGACCACTATTCTGTCCAGGGGGTGCAAACGCGATTTGTGAAGGCGGCATGCCGTTCGCCGTCATTTGATTCTGCATATTCATCCCGGCATTTTGTAGCGCTGCCTGTGCCGCAGCCAACTGCTCCAACAGCTCCGGCGATTCTAAAGCCAACTCCAATTGCTCGAGCAACGCAGCCAGCTCTTCCTCCGACATCTGCCCTTCTTTTTGCGACAGCTTGCTTAATGCTTCCTGTTGCTCCTTGCTTAACTCATTCCACTTTTTATTTAATTCCTTTAACTCTTTTTCAAAAGCGGCCAAATCCTTTTGTGCCAGTAGATTGGCTAACTTTGACAACCCATTGCGGTCCAGTTCGGATTGCCAATTTTCCAGTGACTTTTGCTTTTCTTTTTCCTTCAAGGCCTGCAATTCTAACTTTTTCGACTGCTTTTCTAGTTCCTTTAAGGCTTCCTCGGCTGATTTCGTTTCTCCAAGTTTCGCCAATGCTTCCTTTAACGCCTTTTTCGTGGCTGGATCCTTTTCTTTTTCAACCTTCTCCTCCAGCTTTTCGACAGCCTCTTTTACTAGCTTGATCTCTGTCTCGCGCTTTTTTGCCAATTGAAACGAATCCGGGACTGTATAATAAAATACCCCAGCCGCCACAACAAATAGTAAGCCAAGCACCAGCCACTTCGGAAACCAGATTCTCTTTTTCCGTTTTAATACCTGCTCATGGGCCTTTTTCATCCATCCAACGGTGTCAGCTAATTGAAGACGCTCGAGAGCGCCATCTCGCCCTAAAAAGGATAAAGCCGTCAACACTCGGTCCTCCGCTACGAACGAATTATACACATCCGCTGCATCCCGAAGTCCTGGCCGTTTCAACCAAACCCTTACCACCAAAACGGCCAATGCAACAGTAGCCAGGCCTATCATGTAATAATACAAAAACGGTACAACCACAAAGCTGGCGACCGCTATTAACAGAAAGAAGACCGCTCCTGTCACAAGGAACAGGAGCTGCAATTCTTTTAAAATTAATTGAAATAATAATTGGCGTCGGATTGGAACTAATAAACGTTCAAATCTTTTATGATCTTCCACCTATCTCATCCCTTTTTCATATTTGGACGAAGCTTTTTAATGCTTAGCAAAACGGCACCAACAAAAATGACACTATAGGAAATTAAAAACGAAGCCCAAAGCGGAAACTTAATTCCCGTTGCGTTCAATATTTCCCGGGTTACCTCGGGCTGAAACAACCCAAGTAATACAATGGGTGGATTGAGCATGGCCGCAAAATACGGAAACGGGTTCGATGTCGGCTGTCCTGGGCTCCACATCCCGTGATTCAGCTGCATAAGGATGAGTGTCAAAAACGCCGTTCCCCCTGCTAAAAATAACGTCACACCATAAGTCGTGACCATCGCGACAATGGTTTTGCGGATCAGTGTCGAAAACAGTACACCCAAGCTGCCAAACGTAATAATCGAAAACGTATAAAAGCCCATGGTCATCAACAGCTGTGTTGGCGATATTCCACCGAATAAAAATACGATACTATATAGCGGTAAACTCGCGATGATTAACAGCAATAAAAACGAAATAGACGATACTAGTTTGCTTAAGATAATGCTGGTTGAACTTTGCGTCGTGGTCAGCATGATATTTAAAGTTTGCCGCTCGCGCTCCGAGCTAATCACCCCAGCCGTTAATCCAGGTGTGATAAACAAAACCAAGCCCAACTGCAGCACCGATAAAATCATAAACATATCGCGACTTTGATCTGGTTTAAAGAAGCCGCGGCTATTTGTCAATGATTCGATAAACACAAAGCCGACGATAATCAGGCCTAGTGCCAATAAATAAAACAAAATCCCTAAAAAGCTTTTAAATGTTCGGAAGCGGAGCTTAAATTCCTTATTTAACACCGGATTGATGACGAAATTTTTCATGACAGCTCCACCCCTCTCGTGATTTCCATAAAGACATCCTCTAAATTGGACTCCACTTCAGAGAAACTGACAATCGGCAATTCTGCCAGGATTGCTTTCTTCAGCAATTGAAGTTGCTCCTCTTCGGTTCCTTTATATAAAAATTGTAACAATCCATCCTCTTCCCCACGCGTCAATTTAACTACATATGGGTCATCTTCAAAAAAGGCAGCCGCTCGCTCGACCCCACCGGTGAGTTTCACAATAATCATCTTCTCACCTTGAAGCTTTGCTTGAATTTCGGAAACGGACCCTTCTGCCACCAGTTTCCCTTGATCGATAATCCCGATGACATCACACATTTCGGCCAACTCAGGCAAGATGTGTGAGGAAATCAAAATCGTCTTGCCCATTAATTTTAATTCCTTTAGGATTTCCCGCATTTCGACGCGAGCACGTGGGTCAAGACCTGAGGCCGGTTCGTCTAAAATCAACACTTCCGGATCATGAATCAAACTTCGCGCTAAGCACAATCGCTGTTTCATCCCTCGCGATAACAAGTCGACGTACGAATCACGTTTATGAGTGAGATTGACTAGATCCAATAGCTGGGGAATTAATTTTACCCGATCAGCCAAAGGAATGCCGTAGCTTGCCCCGTAAAAATGCAAGTATTCCTCCGCCTTCAACTGGTCATAAACCCCGAAAAAGTCAGGCATATAACCAATTTGTCGGCGAACCATTTTCGTATCCTTTTGAACATTATAACCGTTAATATAGGCCGTTCCCGCACTTGGTGCCAACAGGGTGGCTAGAATCGAAAAGGTAGTTGATTTTCCGGCGCCGTTTTGACCGACAAAGCCGAAAACACTGCCTTTTTCAATTTTCAGGCTCAGTGAGTCAAGGGCGGTAAATTTTCCATATCGTTTCGTTAATTCGATAATTTCAATCACGGTGTCACTTCCCCTTTTACAGTAATCGAAGGTAAATACACATACGGGTCGCCATTATTCGCGTTTTTATGAACTTTGATAAGCAGCTCGCCGTCCTTGGAGAAGTAATGCTCCACCTGTTGGTCGATGGTCAAATTCATTTTCGCCGAATCAAGTTCCAAATATTTACCCGTTACTCTGTTTAATACTGAAAACTGGGCGTTACTTGGTCCATTCAAGCGGATTTTCATATTCTCAAACTTGATCTTTTTCCCTTTTAACGGCTCTGGTAATTGCAAGATATAATCATACTCACCATTCTCCATTAACACTTCGTTAGCAGAACCGTTAAAGCGATCTTCGTGGATGATTCCGGATATGACCTCCATCCGCGGGTTCAGCATTTCATTTGTCAGCGAGAAGGATCCGGAAAAGTCTGTCTTCGCCGTAAATGGCGCTAGAACCAAGTTCAGGTTGTTTTGTCTTTCTTTTTTACCAACCATATCAACCTTCACGATTGACTCCTTGGTAAATCCGGCTATCATCGGCTGTCTTACCGTGCCTTGATAGCCAGTCAAGAGGAAATTAGACGCCGTATATTGCAAACGTTCCATTTTCATTTTTTCAAGATCGGTGTTTTGATTCGGGTACATATTGGCATTGGATAACATCGTTGGCCCGGTAAGCAGCGTTTGGCCGCTCTTTTGATCGACTTTAATGGTCTCACCCTTTTTAATGGAGCCAAGCGAGATTTTTTTATTGCCTGACCAGATAAAAATTTCTTTGAAGTCATACGGGAAACGATTTTCGATCGTTCCAACTAATTGACCATCTTTCACCTCTAAATGAGCAATAAACTGCCCATCTGATTGCGTTTGTGATTTTCCGTAAATGGTTTTTGATGACCAGTAGCCAACCTTCGGAAACACCATTTCTGTTTCCTTCCGATTCTCGATGACAATTGCCCCCATTAGTGGGTCAAGGGCGCCACCGCCACGATTATTGCCATGAGGAACAGCCTGATATTCGCCTCTCGGCACTCGAAGCGTATAATCACCGCTGCGGTTCGTTAACAGAGTCGACGCCTGGAGTCCCACTAATTGATTTCCGTTCAGCTTATAGACACCCATTTGATTTAGCTGCGGCTCGGAAATTCGGTCACGGGCACCAATTCCAAACACAATCGCTGACATTGTCACGGAGAGTGCCGGTATGATCCACCAGGCATGCTCGCGTTTGTCCCATTTTCGTAAGACAAAATACAGAATCGGCACAATCACGATTAAATACACCAGTATAATCACGATTAGCTGCGGAATCGAATAATTCGAGGATGGGAAAAACTCATTCGTCTCGGCAAATTCCCAATACAGTTGGTCAAGAAGGTCCTGACCATAACGATTGGACATTTGCGAACTTTGGTTACCATATTTGAGTAAATCAACGAACCAAGAATTGTATTCCTTCCAGGAGGCTAGCGGCTGATCGCCTAACGAAAAGCTCGTTTGCAGAATCATCCCATTGCCAAATTGCTTTTTAACCGTTGCGGGAAGGCTGCCGCTTTTTTGTAAAATTTCCGCCCCCGTTTCAACCGGTCCGGTAAATAACTTAATTTCGTTAAATGGCGGTTTCTCTTCCTTTGGACGTTGGAAAAACGCTGCTGACCCTGAACTTTCAACCTCTGATTTCATTGGTAACAGGGAGTATAGTAAACCGTACGAACTGCTCGCATCTGGTGCTGCACCTGCGATGAGCACCCCACCGGACTGAATCCATTCCTTAATGGCTTCCTGCTGCTGTTCATCAAGGTCGGAGATGGCATATTCATCAATGACCAAATAGTCGATCATCTCTAAACCCATCCCCTGTTTCGGCAGCTGCTCTTTGTTGAGCGGCAGCATTTGCGTTTGCGAACGCGGCAATGTGCGGAGCTCTTTTAGACGGTCATAATTCTCACTTAATACCCCGATAACGGTTTCCATCGGGTCTATGAATCTAGCTCTTATATTTTTATCCCCTTGAAAGGTAACTTGTTGGCCCTTTCCCCAACCGCCTTTATATAGGAATACGGTTGGTTGATTTTGGTACATCTGGCCCATATCCTCATTTAGCCCTTGGATTGCTACCTGATACGTTTTCGAGCTGCCTTGAGGCAAATCTACCGGCACCACTACGTATCCACCGGTATTATAAGAAGGGCTATACTGAATAAGGAGATCCCCACTAAAAGCCTCGCCATTATTATCCAGCTTTATTGTTAACGGAAAGCCCTTACCCCTCTTAACCTTTCCATCAAATCCTTCATCCAATGTGAGGTTGATTTTCACATCCTCCGCCTGGGCAGGGAGTCCGAAATTCACAAAAATCCCAAGCAACACAACAAACACAATCAGCACCCTAACAAACCTAAACATAACTCTCCCCCTAGAAATTACTACCTTCTATTATAGACGTAACCAAAAAGAAAAAGTTTTACTTTTCCAGATAATTAGATAATATACTACTTTTTCCCTAAAAAATAGGAGATTGGTGACAGGCACCAATCTCCTAATTTATTCCTAATTCTCCATTTTATCGATTTCACTTTGGATTTTTTCCTGGATTCCATTTACGATTTCGAAGTCCATGGCCCCAACGTAGATTTCTTCGAGTTGGTCGTGGAGGGATTTTGCGTTTGCGAGGTGTGAGATGGCTTCTTTCATTTTGGCCTTATAGCGGCCAGCAATGTCAGCGATATCCTCGGCAAATATTTCATCGGTGCTTGGGGCGATTAATTCCTCGTACATGTCAATAATCTCATCGGTGTCTTGGCTTGGAAAATACTCATGTGGCGCGGTGCTGTCAAAGATCGCAAAGCCAAGCTCGCGGACGATGACCATATCCAAACTATTGGGATCGAAGCCACAATGATAAACCTCGACATCAAAGCCACGTTCCTCGGCAACACCGGCAATCTTTTTCAACAAGGTCGATTTCCCTGAGCCAGCACGCCCTTTAATAAAATAGCGCTTGGATAAATCCTCGGTTAAGTTCGGAACGAAGTCGACCGCTCCTTGTGGTGTTGCTGCCCCCAGGAATCGATGTCTGACATCACTCTTTTTGTTTAATTTCATTTTCCCAAAAAATTTATTAATTAGATTGTTCGTCAGCCCATCGGCTTTCTCAAAATCCATGCTATTTATATAGATTTTTTCCCATTCGTCATGAATGCTTAATGCCTCAGCAAAGGTGGCGTATGCGGTTTGGAAGGCGTCGCTGATTTTATCCGATAGCGTGACAATGTTCCCTTTCTCCGCTGCCAGCTTCGCCGAATCCCAGGCCTCGCCTAAATTGACGTACTCTTCAACGGCTCCCGGTGCCTTCGGTTCAATGACATGTGGTGCGGTTCCATCCACAATCCCAACACCTAAGTCGCGATTAATGACGCCGTCAATCGAGTTATTGTCCGATGAACAATGCAATAGTTCAATGTCATACCCCCGATGAAGCCACTCTTCACCGATTTTTTTCATTAATGATGATTTCCCAGTCCCCGGTCCACCTTTTAAAATAAACAGTCGCTCGAGCCCCTGTAAATTGGAATCATATAAATTATGGAAGCCTCGTGCCGTATTTCCACCCGCATAATAATTTCGAATCTTGCCTGCCACTATCTACACTCCCCTTCGCCCTATATTTACTCACCAATTAGGTTATGCAGCTTGAGGAGAGTAGGTGAATGCCTAGTTTTTCCAAAAAAAACTAGCAGCAAGCCGCTGCTAGTTATGTCAACCGATAAACTCTTGTTTCATAAGGACGGAACTGAAGAACATCGCTCTCGTCCGCAACAGGATAATTATTCAAAAGAAGCGCATCAAGCCCTAACTCGCCAACCGCAAACTCCGCCACCGACTTTGATAAATTCGCCAATACCAGTACCTTATCGCCTTCGCCGGTTCGTGTGTACGCATAAATTTGCTGATGATCGGCATCGATTAGGTCATACACCCCATAGGTGAACACCACTGGGTTATTCTTCTTAAGAAGAATCATTTTCTTATAAAAAGACAGGACAGAATCCGCTTCCTCCGATTGTTTCGCCACATTAATCTTCATGTAGTTCGGGTTTACCTTCATCCACGGGGTACTCGTTGTAAAACCAGCCTGCTCCTCCGCCGACCACTGCATCGGCGTCCGGCTGTTATCACGTGCAGAGGCCCAAATGATTTCCATAATCTCCTCATGGGAGACACCCGCTTCCCGCTTCAAACGATACATATTTTTAATCGCGACATCGTCGTAATCGTCTATCGAAGGGAACTGCACATTGGTCATCCCGATTTCTTGGCCTTGGTAAATAAATGGTGTCCCTTGCATTAAGAAGTACATCGCTGCAAGCGAAGTCGCACTTTCATACCAAAACTCGTCATCATTGCCCCATGTCGAAACGACCCGTGGCTTGTCATGGTTTTCGATGAACAGCGCGTTCCAGCCGTCCTTCTCAAGCCCTTTTTGCCATTTCGTCAGCACCCGTTTCAAACCAAGAACGTCTAATTCCTTCTTTTTCTCAGCGTTCCAAAGATCAAGATGCTCGAATTGGAACACCATGTCCATTTTACCTTCCGCTTCGCCAACCCAGCGATGGGCCTCCTCAGTTTTCACGCCATTCGCTTCGCCGACGGTCATCACATCATAGTTGCCATACGTTTTGTCCTTCATTTCTTGTAAAAAGGGATGGATGCCCTCCTGATTCATATGCATATCGAAGGAGGAAACATACTGCACATTGTCCGGATTCGGCATATCCGGCAGACCAGGACGTTTTTTAATATGACTAATCGCATCGATTCGGAAGCCATCGATCCCTTTATCGAGCCACCAATTCATCATCGCATAAACCGCCTCGCGAACATCTGGGTTTTCCCAGTTTAAGTCAGGCTGCTTAACGGAGAACAAGTGCATATAATACTGGTCTGTCCCGGCATCATATTCCCAAGCGGAGCCGCCGAAAATGCTTTCCCAGTTATTTGGCTCGGCACCATTTTTACCATCACGCCAAATATACCAATCTCGTTTCGCTGAATCCTTAGAAGAACGTGATTCCACAAACCACTGATGTTCATCGCTCGTGTGGTTCGGCACAAGGTCAATAATCAGCTTCATGCCACGGCTATGGACTTCCTGTAAAAGCTGGTCAAAATCAGCCATTGTTCCGAATTCTTCCATAATATCCTGGTAATCCGAAATATCGTACCCGTTATCGTCATTCGGTGATTTATACATGGGACAAATCCAAATAACATCAATCCCTAAATCCTTTATATAATCGAGACGTTGGATGATTCCCTGAAGATCACCAATCCCATCGCCATTCGAATCCTGGAAACTGCGCGGATAAATCTGATACCCAACGGCTTCCTTCCACCAAATTTTTGTCATATTTTATTACCTCATTTTTTTGTTAGTAGTTTTCGTTGTGCAATCGATTGCACATACATGTCTATCTGTAGTTTACCGTCTATTATGCGGTTTTTCAATGATAGTTTACTTTTTGGTAGGTTGGAACGATTTATTTCTATCCTAATTACCATTCTCACTATGAAAATACGAATCCAGTATTACCCAAATCGACACAATTAACCGTATTTTTCTATGATACGATTATTTTATAAATATGGCTGTGTTAAAGCAGACTGTTGATTTCCGCTCCAATCAACAGGTGCTAAATCAGCAATGACCTTTAACACAGCCTAATATAGATATAATTGTGAATTTATTCACAAAAAGGGAAAGGTGATTAAGATGAAATACGATTTAGTGCTTCTCCATGCGCCAAGTGTTTATGATTTCCGGAAAAATTCCATTCTCGCCGGGCCGATTAGCGATGTTGTCCCATCTTCACCTGTATTTGAAATGTATCCAATTGGGTTAACAAGCATTGCCGATTATCTCGAACGCTATGGTTTAAGGGTGAAAATTATCAACATTGCTAACCGGATGCTTTTAGACGAAAACTTTAATGTCGAGAAAAAACTTAGCAAAATTAAGACGTGGGCATTTGGAATTGATTTGCATTGGCTGCCACACGCCCATGGCAGTATTGAACTTGCGAAGATCGTAAAAAAATGGCATCCTGACATACCGATGATTTTTGGCGGGTTGTCCGCGTCCTATTACCACAAGGATTTAATGGAATATCCATTTATTGATTTTGTCGTTCGCGGTGATTCAACCGAGAAATTGATGCTGATGCTAATGAACGAAATCGAGGCGAAAACGGGGCATTATGAGGGGATCCCAAACTTAACCTGGAGAAGCGGCAATATCATTAAAGTCAACCCGCTTTCCTACGTCCCGAGCCATCTTGATGAGTTTGATGTACCTGGCTATCGCTACACGATTCGCTCTGTGTTTAAATATAAAAACTTCCTTGACCCCCTTCCCTATAAGGACTGGCTGCAGTATCCGAATACGGCGATTTTAACGGCACGGGGTTGTACGCAAAAATGCTTAATTTGCGGCGGGTCAAAAGAGGCCTATTCGCAAAACTGCGGCCGCACCGGTCTTGCCTTACGTTCACCGGCCAAGCTCATTGAGGATATTGTGTTCATTTCCAGATTCAGTCGAGCACCGATTTTTATCCTCCACGACATTCGCCAGGGCGGCAAAGAATATGTGAATGAATTTTTTGATCGATTAAAAAAATTACCGCTGAAAAATGAGCTTGTCTTTGAACTTTTCCAATATGCCGATGAGGAATTTTTTCAGAAAATCAATGAATCTGTTCCAAAATATAGCTTAGAGCTGACACTGGAGACCCATGATGAGAACATTCGTCGTCACAACGGAAAATTCCATTGCACCAATTCAAAAGTGATTGAAACGCTTCAGTATGCCCTCAAGCATGGCTGTTCCAAAATCGATTTATTCTTTATGACTGGAATTCCTGATCAAACAAAACAAAGCGCCTTAGAAAATATTGACTTTATCGAGGACATTCATAATGCTTGCGGTCAGGATCGTCGATTAGCTTATTTTGTCGCACCGCTTGCGCCATTCCTCGACCCAGCAAGTGCTGCCTTTGAAAATCCTGAGAAATTTGGTTATAAAAAACTGTGCCACACGCTCGAGGATCATCGTAAGGCGATCACGCAGCCTTCTTGGAAGCATATGTTAAGCTATGAAACCACGTCGATGTCGCGGGACGATATCGTTGATGCTACCTATGAATCTGCTAAAAAATTGAATGATTTTAAGTTGAAATATCGGCTTATTGATGATAAGGCGCATCGGGATATTCAGTCCAAAATTGAACGCTCACAGGCTTATATTGCCCGAATCGATGAGCTATTGGCCGTTGCGCCAGTTCTTAGGATTGATGATTTAGCTAAGTTGAAGAGTGAGTTTGATGCCCTCAATGAATATAGTATTTGCGGCAAAAATGAGCTAAAGTGGGAAGTCCAGAAGCATTATGCGAACTTCTTCTCGTTGGCGACAGTTGGTTTGGAGCTGTTGTTTGAGGAATATGTTATGAAAGTGAAAAAGCAGCTCTACCCGCAAGCACGAAAACAAGTTAAGTTAGAGGATGCCTAACAAAATAAATATTCCATACCAAGCGGCGGGGGCTGTGCCCCCACCGCTTTAGCGCTTTAAAGGATGTGGGGACTGTCCCCACATCCTTTAAAGCGCTAAAGTGAGGTTGGAAAATTGATTAAAATTATGTTATATATACTGTTAGCGATAGAGTTTAACGAGAGAGGTTGAGGAAGTTGGAAAACACTCCTGCAAATTTTATTCGAAATATTGTTATTGATGATTTAAAGACAGGGAAACGCGAAAAAGTTATCACGCGCTTTCCACCGGAGCCGAACGGATATTTACATATTGGCCATGCCAAGTCGATCGTGATTAACTTTGATTTAGCTGATGAATTTGGCGGCAAAACGAACCTGCGTTTTGACGATACCAACCCATTAAAGGAAGACACCGAATTTGTCCAATCCATCAAAGAAGATGTGAAATGGCTTGGCTACGATTGGGACGGGCTCTTCTTCGCCTCTGATTACTTTGAAGAGATGTACAATCGTGCCGTTCTCCTTATTAAAAAAGGACTCGCTTATGTGGATGATCTTACAGTTGACGAAATCCGCGAGTACCGTGGGACGTTAACGGAACCAGGGAAAAACAGCCCGTACCGCGATCGTTCCATCGATGAGAACTTAAGTTTATTCGAGCAAATGCGCAATGGTGAATTCCAAAACGGCGAGAAGGTGCTACGCGCCAAAATCGACATGTCATCACCGAATATCAACATGCGTGACCCTGTCATCTACCGAATTGCCCATGCCACTCACCATAACACTGGCGATAAATGGTGTATCTACCCGATGTATGCCTTCGCTCATCCACTAGAGGATGCGATCGAAGATGTAACCCACTCCATTTGTACAATCGAGTTCGAGGACCAACGTCCATTTTACAATTGGGTCGTTGAAAATTGTGACATGACTAGCCAACCACAGCAAATTGAATTTGGTCGCCTAAATCTAACCAATACGGTTATGAGTAAGCGTAAACTAAAGCAACTTGTGGAAGAAGGCTTTGTTGACGGCTGGGATGACCCACGGATGCCGACGATTTCTGGCCTCCGACGCAAGGGCTACACGCCTGATGCTATCAAAGCATTCGTTCGTGAGCTTGGCGTTGCCAAAACATCTGGAACGGTCGACACACAAATGCTTGAGCATTTTATGCGTGAAGATCTCAAATTAAAAGCGCCGCGAACAATGGGTGTCATTGAGCCACTTAAAGTGGTCATCACGAACTATCCAGAAGGGCAAGTGGAAATGTTGGATGCGGAAATTAATCCGGAAAACCCAGACATGGGAATGCGCCAAATTCCATTCTCCCGCGAGATTTACATTGAACAAGACGATTTCATGGAAAACCCACCAGCGAAATATCACCGTCTTTTCCCTGGTAATGAGGTTCGATTAAAGCATGCTTACTTCATCAAATGTGAAGAAATCATCAAGGATGAAACTGGTAAAGTAGTTGAAATCCGCTGCACCTATGACCCGGAAACAAAGAGCGGCACAGGCTTTACTGGTCGTAAAGTGAAAGGGACGATTCATTGGGTGGAGGCGACTCAAGCGGTGCCAGCAGAATTCCGTTTATTTGAGCCGTTAATTTTAGACGAAGCAAATGAGGAAGAAGATGAAGGAAAGAGTTTCCTTGAAAAAGTTAACCCTCATTCATTAGTGATTCTTCAAGGCTTCGTTGAAAATAACATGAAAGACGTTCAGCCGCATGACAAGTTCCAATTCTTCCGTCATGGTTACTTTAATGTCGATCCAAAGCTGACTTCCGAAGAAAAAATCGTCTTCAACCGCGTCGTATCATTGAAAAGTTCGTTTAAATTATAAAAAAAAGGCTAACTTCTCCCAAAGAAGTTAGCCTTTTTCAATGCACTTAAACTAGTTCCTTATTCTTCGTTTCCTGCCCCATAAACAATACGGCAGCTGCCCCAACTAGCACAGCGGCACAGAAGATGGTAAAAATCAAAGACATTTCATACTTTTGCGCTGCCAAATAACCAACTAACAGCGGCCCTAAAATTCCGCCGACACGTCCAAAAGCAGCCGCCATTCCTGCACCAGTTCCGCGAATATTGGTCGGATACTGCTCAGGTGTATAAGCATACAAAGCACCCCAAGCCCCTAAATTAAAGAATGACAGGAAAACTCCCGAAACAATCAACAATGTTAAGCCCTCAGCCACACCAAAGAAATATGCGGAAACAGCCGTCCCTATTAAATAAGTCACTAACACAAACTTTCGACCCATTCGTTCAATCAACCATGCGGCAGTAAAATAACCTGGCAACTGTGCCAATGTCATGATTAAGACATATTGGAAACTTTTAATCAGACTAAAACCCTTCATCACCATCACACTTGGCAGCCATAAAAACATCCCATAATAGGAGAAAACCACACAGAACCACAAAATCCATAGCATTAATGTTGGCCGAGCATACTCCCTCGTCCAAAGTCGCCGCATACTCTCTACTGCCGAGAGCTTGTCCTTTTGATTTAAGGAAGTAAAGCGTGGTGAGTCAGGCAAATTCATGCGTAAATACAGGGCATAAAAAGCCGGTAACGTGCTAATCAATAGAGCCGCCTGCCAACCCCATTTAGGAATGATAAAATAAGAAATCAATGCCGCAACTAACCAACCACCTGCCCAAAAGCTTTCAAGCAAGACGACCACTTTGCCGCGCTGATCAGCCGGCACGCTTTCCGATACAAGCGTCGAAGCAACCGGAAGCTCTCCACCTAGGCCCATTCCAATGAAGAACCGCAACATTAAAAAGAACGATAGCGTTGTGGCAAAAGCCGATACGCCGCTGCCGACTGAAAATAATAATAGGGTGATGATAAAGACATTTTTTCTACCGATTCGGTCAGCCATAACGCCAAACACTAGCGCCCCAACGGCCATACCAATACTGTTAATGCTACCGATCCAAGCCATTTGTTCAACAGATAGGTCCCAATCTGTCTTCAATGCGGCAATAATAAAGGATAATATCCCGACATCCATCGCATCAAACATCCAGCCAAGTCCGGCAACTCCTAGCAATCTTTTCTTGGAAAATTCTTTCTTTCTAGCCATACGTCCCTCCGTAAATGCCATTATGTAATAGTTTACCTTAATTCCTACCATCTCATTCTAACAGGTGTCTTGACAGAGGTCATCCATTAGTTTCAATAATAATAAAGGATTGTCCTACCCCAGTGCCGAATAGTTATGACAAACGAAAAAGTAAGGAGAGATATCAATGCCACACATCCAAAAAATCGGTCAAATTGGCGTTCCTGTTAAAGACTTTGCCAGAGGGGTGCAATTTTACCAGGAGACTTTAGAACTACCGCTTCTGTTTAATACAGGTAACCTTGCTTTCTTTGACTGCCAAGGAGTACGCTTACTCGTAAGTCTCAATGAAAATGACCAATTTCCAGACCGTAGCTCCGTTCTCTATTTCCAAGTAGAGGATATTAAAAAGTCCTATGAAAATCTACTAGAAAAAGGTGTCTCCTTTATTGATGAGCCGCATCTCATTGCGAAAATCGGGCAAATGGAAACGTGGATGGCGTTTTTCAACGATTCAGAGGGGAATATCCATGCGTTAATGAGTGAAATCACTGTTGAATAATGTTAAGGGGGGACTACTCTGGTGGTCCCTCCTTCCTATTTTAGAAAGAATACTTTATGGTAAAATAATTGCAAGGAGGTGTTTGTATGTGGGATAAAGCCAGGTATTGGGACTTATCACTATTTTTTGCCGCTGTCGCCATTGCGTTTTTTTCCGAAAGGGTTCCGATAGACCGATCCATTTTTGTTATATCATTATTCATCTTTTGGCTTTTCTCCAGTCTTTACTATCACCTTCGTGTTTTAATAAAGAACGGCCAGACCAATATTGATTACGGAATTAGCTATAGCTTTGCCTTTGTGCTTTTTGCAGGTCCGTTAGGTTTATTCATTTTCGAATCTCTCTATCGTTTTACTGTCTATGTGGCGAAAAAAAGGTCAAAAACGGCTGACCCCGGTGAATTTTTAGACACGCTTTATAACATAGGAGTCTTTGTCGTCACCACTTCGATTGGCTATTATTTGTATGTTGCTCTCCTTCCCTTTTTTCAACAGATTCCTTTTGGTTACTGGATTCTAGTATTTTTGCTCACGTTATTATTATCGATTCTTTCTAATCTCTCTTTAATGATTGTTTTCTTTATCAAAGGCGATATGAAAACGTTCAAGGAAGCCTATACCTTCTTCCGGCGAAGTCGAGCTAGCTTGGATATTGCAAAAGTAGCGCTTACGAACGGGCTGCTTTACCTTTTCTTGCAAGAGCAGCAATGGGAAATGATGATTAGTTTATTTATTTTAAATTATATCGTTAGTCGCTCGTTTATTTCTAAAGAGCAAAATATCGAGGATAAAATGGAACGCGATAAATTTGAGCAAATGGCCTATACCGATTTTTTAACTGGTATTCCCAATCGAGCCTTTATGGACAAAATAATAGCCAAACTTAATCAAAGTGAAGAGTACATCGGCATCGTCGTTGTGGATATCGATAAATTTAAACGCATTAATGATAACTACAACCATGCCGTCGGAGATCAAGTGATTCGCCATTTTGCCGAGACACTAAACAGTTTTATAACCAAAGAAGATTACTTATTTCGAAGCGGTGGCGAGGAATTCACTCTCTTCTTAAGAGGACGTACCTTTGAGCATTGTCAGAAACTAGTGAAGCAGATTCAAATGAAGGTGGAGAAAACCAGTGTCGAGGTCGAATTTCGTTCCGAAATGACCACCCTTGTCTATACCGCGTCATTTGGGCTGTATTATATTAAAATAAATGAAAAACTCCCAATGGAAAAAGGCTATGTACTTGCCGACCACTTACTGCTCCAATCAAAACAATCCGGTCGAAATACGGTTTCCGCCATAAATGGCCAAGCTACCCAAAACCGCGCTAAAGGCTCTGTCTGAATGACAGAGTCTTTTTTTAGGTTTGAAAACATAAGCTTTTCTTTTCCCTCATAAAATTTAATACCTGTCCACTTTAGAAAGGAACATGATTGAATGCATGCATTTCAAAATAAAACCTATGCCCTAATGAATTTTCTTTTTCTCTATGTCAATGTGTTGGTCACATTTGCGGTCATTTACCTCTTTTTGGATATCACCGGACTTGGTCCTTTAATTAGTATTCTTCCCTCAGACGGGCAGCCCGTTCTATTAATGGAAAAATGGCGAAATTCGTTACAATTTAGTCTAAAGGCCTTATTTTTTGATGATTTTAGTGGGGACATCGCGGTTGGCTGGGCCAAAGGGGTGGCATTGGTGGAAGGCACGGTTGGCTTTCTTCTGCCGGCTTTTATCATGTTAAAATTTATGTCGGTGGACCATGTCCGCTTAGAGCGGCAAAAACGACCGATTATTAGAAAAGTATTACGCGCTTTTTTTGTAACGGCCGGAGCTTTATTTGTCGCCGTTGGGTTGGAGCTCTTTTTAGTTCCAAATAAAATCATCGATGGTGGAATTGTTGGTATTTCTATCATGATGAGCTATTTAACGGGGCTAAAGCTTGAATTGTTCCTATTGGTGTTAAACATCCCCTTTCTCTATCTTGGTTATCGACAAATCGGCCGCAATTTTGTTCTGGCCACCCTTTTGGGAATTACCATCCTATCACTGGGGACTTTGACGCTTTATAATGTCGCGGTCGCCACGGACAACTCTTTATCCGCGTCGCTTTTCGGTGGCGTTTTCTTAGGAGTAGGGGCAGGATTGGTGATTCGCCATGGCGGCTCCCTTGATGGCACGGAAATTCTAGGGATCCTGCTAAACCGCAGAACCCCATTCTCCGTCGGCAACGTCATCCTATTTCTTAATATCTTCATCTTTGCCAGCTCCGGATTCGTCTTCGGCTGGGATCGCGTTGTTTATTCCTTATTTGCCTACTACATTGCCTCGAAAATGATCGATATAACATTAAAGAGGTATCATTGAAGTCATATTTGGCCTAGGTGAGGCTGTAAATTCCCAAACTTGGATCGATTGGCGAAGTTAGGGAATTAACTAGGTCATTTTATTCCCAAACTTGGCCGACTCTTCGGAGTTTGGGAATTAACTTAGCCTTTTAATTCCCAAACTCCGCTGACTCCTCTCGGTTTGGGAACCAACGAAATCTTTACTTTAAAACCTTCTTAGTCAAATAATCCGAAAAACTCGCCGTATCCCTCTTCTTCGAGTTTGTCTTTTGGGATAAACCGTAGTGCGGCGGAATTAATACAGTAGCGTGCATGGTCCGGGCCTGGGCCGTCATCGAAGACGTGTCCGAGGTGGGAGTCACTCGTTTTGGAGCGAACCTCGATTCGTCTCATCCCATGTGAGGTATCAAATTTCTCCTCGATTTCATTGCGGCGAATCGGTCTCGTAAAGCTCGGCCAACCACAGCCGGCATCATACTTATCCTTAGAACTAAACAATGGCTCACCCGAGATAATATCGACATAAATGCCGTCCTCTGTATGATCCCAAAACTCATTACGAAACGGCGGCTCGGTTGCGTTACGACGTGTGACCTCAAACTGCAGCGGGGTTAATTCTTCCCTCAGCTCCTCATCACTCTTCCGTTTCTTCCAATTTTCACGAATAAATCCAGCTCGGCCAGATCCCTCGCGATAAAGATTATAGTGGAACGGATTTCTTTTATAATAATGCTGATGTTTTTCCTCCGCTCGATAAAACGGACCTGCCGGCAGAATTTCCGTCACAATCGGTGCCGAAAACCGTCCACTTGCAGCCAATTCCGCCTTTGAAGCCTCCGCCTCGGAACGTTGCTCTTCATTATGGTAAAAGATAGCAGTCCGATACGAAAGCCCGCGGTCATTAAACTGTCCGCCCGCATCTGTCGGATCAATTTGCTGCCAAAACAGCTTTAATAACTTCTCATAAGGATATATGGCTGGATCAAACGTAATCTGGACCGCCTCATAATGCCCGGTTGTATCCGAACACACTTCTTCATAGGTTGGATTCTCCTTATGACCACCTGTATATCCTGAAACCACCTCGATAATCCCCGGCTGCTCATCAAATGGTGACACCATACACCAGAAACAGCCGCCGGCAAATGTCGCCAACTCAAACTTTCCAGACATGCGATTCACTCCTTATTATTTGTAAAAAATTTCCCTAACAAAAAGGAATTCCACTACCTTTTATTGTATGATAAAAAAAGATAATTACAAAGGAGTACGAACTGTATGTCATTCCTACAAGACAATATTGAAAGTATCATTGAAAAATCAATGGAAAGTAATCGAATCCCAGGCGCAGCCTTTGCCGTCATTCAAAACAATGAAATCATCCTATCAAAAGGATTTGGACGTACAACCCTTGAAGAGTGGGGGACCCCGGTTGGCCCGAATACACTATTCCGGATTGCCTCCGTCAGTAAGCTTTTTACCGGCACGGTTATGATGATGTTAGTGGAAAAGGGCCTGATTGATTTGGATAAGACGGTCCAAGATTACATTCCATGGTTCACAACGGCAGACCCGGAACGCTCGAAGCTCATCACCATTCGGATGCTTCTGTCCCATTCATCGGGACTGCCGACCGGAGGGGGCTTAAGCTTCCACTACAATGAATCGGCATTATTAGAATACATGAAGGAAGTCGTTCCAACATTACCCATTCTTTTCGACCCGGGAACAGCCTATTCCTATGGCAATCACGCCTTAAATATTGCCGGATTCGTAGCGACCCAGGTAACCAATAAACCATTTGCAACCCTTATCCAGGAAATGTTGTTTGACCCGTTGGAGATGACGCAAACGACCTATCAGCCATTGAGGGCGATGACCCAGTCGCTAGCACTAGCGCATGAGCATGATCAAAATGGAAAATTAGTACCGGCACAGCAATTTTTCGATAATGCGGCCAGTTATCCGTCTTATTATGCCTTTTCGTCGATTGCGGATTTAATAAAATTTGCCCAATTCCACTTAAACGAAGGGCTTTACCAAAATAACCAAATCCTACAGGCATCCTCGATCAAAGAAATGAGGAGCGAGCAAAGCAAATGGTATAACCTGAGCGATGGCGGCTGTGGGATTACTTTTTTCAAAGAAACGAAGGATGGGATTACTCGTTTCTGGCATTATGGCCAGTATAGCCATCAGTATTCCAGTCAATTTATCCTCGTTCCGGAAAAGGGAATCGCCGTAATCGCATTGGCAAACGGGGAAAATATCTTCCAGGCCGGCTACGAGATCGTCGATGAACTGCTAAAACAAGAAAAGAGTCCCCGACAGGAAGAACTACAGACCAACGACGAAATACCGAATCTCGCCAACTATCAAGCTACTTATTTACACAGTTATTACGGGCTATTCCAGCTTGATCAAGAGGGGGAAAACTGGAATTTAATCCACGATGGCCAAGCCTACGAACTAACACCTTATCGCAACGATATTTTTGTTTGTAAGGATGAGCAAGGTCAAATCCGCTTTACGGTTGGTTTCCCGAAGTTCCAAACCCAAAAGTGCTTGATGATCAACAGCAGTGCCTGCCCGGAATTTGTACAAGATTACCAATGGAATCCTGAAGACTGGAAAGCTTGGCAGGGTCGCTATGATGATGGTCGAGAATCGTACGAAGTTTACATTGAAGAAAACCAGTTCATCATTCAGGAGCAGCCAACCAATAAACGATTCGTCGGACAAGCCATTAAGCACAATCAATTCCTCACCAAGGAATATGGTCTAATCCGTTTTATTGACGTCCATGGCCAAACCAACTTGGAATTTGGCTATGCCTGGCGTTATCCGAAACAAATGGAGTGAAACCGATGTTCAAACTATTATTAATTGAGGATGATGTTACCCTTTTTCAAGAAATCAAGGAACGGCTCACTAGCTGGTCCTATGATGTGTATGGAATTAACGATTTCTCCCATGTTCTCCAAGAATTTGCCGAAGTCAAACCAGATTTAATTATCATTGATATTCAACTGCCAAAGTTTGACGGCTTTCACTGGTGCCGGATGATTCGTTCCCATTCCAATGTGCCCATTTTGTTTTTATCATCACGGGACCACCCAACCGACATGGTCATGTCGATGCAGATGGGTGCCGACGATTTCATTCAAAAACCGTTTCATTTTGAAGTGCTAATTGCGAAAATCCAAGCAATCCTCCGTCGTACCTATAATTACAGCACGGAGCAGAACACGCTGAAAACCTGGTGCGGGGCAACGATTGATTATGATAAAAATACGGTCACCAATGAAACAGGAAGTATCGAACTAACCAAAAATGAACTATTCATTTTAAAACAGTTGATTACGCAGAAAAACAAAATTGTCAGCCGCGAGGAATTAATCAGAAGTCTATGGGAAGACGAGCGCTTTGTCAGCGACAATACGTTAACGGTCAATGTCAACCGGCTGCGAAAGCGACTTGATGAAATTGGCCTCGGTCATTTTATCGAAACAAAGGTTGGTCAAGGCTATATGGCATTGGAAGGGGAATCCCTATGATTAGAGCATTTTTACGGGAACGGCGTAGCTGGATTCTCCTCTTTTTTATCTTACAATCTTTGATTTTTTTTGTAAGCTATACGGACCCAAGTATTCCATTGCATGCTACTTTTTATATTTTTTTCTTGTCCTTACTGATTTTCATTCCATTTCTATTGATTCGCTACTTCAGAGAAACGAGATATTTTCGAAGTTTAACGGAATGGGAGAATGAGCTTGATTTAACCCACCTTGACGCTGCGGAAAGTCCATTTGAAAAAATCATCGAAGACAGTCTAACCAATCAGACGGAAGCGCTTAAAAGATCCGTTACGCAGAATTGGGTCGCTCTAGAGCTGGAAAAGGACGAGCTGTTGGCGTGGATTCACGAGGTAAAAACACCGTTAACGGCGATGCACCTAATGATTGACCGACTGCAGGACCCGTTAAAGGCGTCGATTGCCCATGAATGGTTGCGGATTCATCTATTGCTTGATACCCAGCTCCATCAAAAGCGGATTCCATTTATCGAAAATGACTTATTTATGGACGAGCTTGATTTAAAAACGATTATCTATCAAGAGATTAAAACGCTGCAATCATGGTGCATTCAGAAGGGAATTGGCTTTGAGGTGGAGTTAGCGGTGCCGCGCGTCTTAAGCGATGCCAAATGGCTTGCCTTTATCATCCGGCAGCTACTGACAAACGCCGTTAAATATAGCGAGGCCTCCGACATTATCATTAAAAGCTATCAAGAGGACGAACAAACAAAACTAATGGTTCAGGACTTTGGCCGGGGGATTTCCCAAGCTGACTTGCCGCGAATCTTTGAAAAGGGATTCACCTCAACCGCCAACCATCACGACAACGCAGCAACCGGTATGGGGCTATTCCTAGTCAAAAAAATCGCCCAACCATTAAACATACACATCAACATCCAATCACAACTCGGCAACGGAACCACCGCCAGCCTCACATTCCCACGCAAAAACGACTTTAACACTTTAACACTTTAAAGCGCAGCGGGACAGTCCCCACATGCTTTAAAGCACTAAAGCGTGCATGTGACAATAATGTCACATGCTTTTGTTTGTTTGTTAGGTGATTCGAAGGATGGGGTTTCGGGTTGGGGCTATAATGGGATTATCAAATGTGGAGTGTGGGAAACGATGATGATTTTAGAAGCGACGAAGATTCAAAAAAGTTATGGGAATAAGTTTAATAAACAGGAAGTGTTGAAGGGGATTGATATCCAAGTTCAAAAAGGAGAATTTGTTAGTATAATGGGGGCGTCAGGCTCGGGGAAAACGACCTTGCTGAATGTGCTATCTTCAATCGATAAGGTCAGTGGAGGTACGATCCGTATCGAGGGCAAGGAAATGACGGCGATGAAGGAAAAGCAGTTGGCTGAGTTCCGCAAGAACCATTTAGGATTTATCTTTCAGGAATACAACCTGCTTGATACGCTGACCGTCAAGGAGAATATCCTGTTACCGCTATCGATTTCAAACGTATCTAGAAAAGCCGCCGACCAGCTTTTCAAAGATGTGGCTGAAGAACTGGGAATCTATGAAATAAAAGATAAGTACCCGAACGAAATTTCTGGTGGGCAGAAACAACGGACCTCAGCGGCGCGGGCATTTATCCATGAACCAAGCATTATATTCGCCGATGAGCCAACCGGGGCGCTAGATTCGAAATCAGCCTCCGACCTCCTAAATAAACTAAGCGATTTAAATCAAAAGCGTAATGCGACGATTGTGATGGTCACTCATGACCCATTAGCAGCAAGTTTCTCTAACCGCGTTGTTTTTATCAAAGACGGGCAAATCTATACGCAATTGTATAAAGGCGATCAATCAAGACAAACATTCTTTAAAGACATAATGAAAACGCAAGGAATCTTAGGTGGGGTGCAAAATGAACATTAATCAGCTCATCTTCCGAAACTTGAAAAAAAATCTCAAAAACTATTTTCTTTATGTGTTTGCATTAATTTTTAGCGTTGCCTTATATTTCGCCTTTGTCACCCTGCAATACGACCCGGCGATGGATGCAACAAAGGGTACGATTAAAGGAGGAGCAGCCATCAGAACAGCTTCCATCCTCTTGGTAGCCATTGTCTCGATATTCCTTTTATATGCCAATAATATTTTCATCAAACGACGCAGTAAAGAAATTGGCTTATTCCAACTAATTGGGATGACAAAAGGAAAAATCTTTCGCATCCTCACAACCGAAAACTTTATCCTTTATTTCGGGTCGATGTTAATTGGAATCTTTCTCGGCTTTGCGGTTTCTAAATTGGTGTTAATGACGCTATTAAAAATCACCCATGTTGACGCAATTGCCACGCTACATTTTTCAGATAAGGCATTCTTGCAAACGGTGATTGTCTTCGCGATTATTTACTTGTTTATCATGCTGACAAACTATCTTTTTATTAAAAGGCAGACGATCCTAAACCTATTTAGGGTGACTTCCTCAGCCGAAGGGAAAGTTAAAAAATTATCCGTGTTTGAAATTTTACTAGGAATCCTGGGGATTGCCTTCATCATCTCCGGTTATTATGTCTCTTCCAAATTGTTTAGCGGTGATTTGGTCACGATGATGGAGCTGTTTTTAGCAATGGCATTTATTTTAGGAGCCGTGATTCTGGGGACTTATTTATTTTACAAGGGTTCGGTTAGCTTTATTTTCAACCTAATCCGCAAAAAGAAAAACGGTTATTTGAACATTAACGAGGTCTTATCACTGTCATCCATCATGTTTCGAATGAAATCAAATGCGTTATTATTAACCATTATAACGACCGTTTCGGCGCTGGCCATCGGGTTATTATCACTTAGCTATATTTCGTATTTTTCCGCGGAAAAATCAGCAGAAAACCAGGTTGCTGGGGACTTCTCTTTTAATAATAAAGAGGACTATGAAGCATTTTCGAAAGCACTAACAGCGGAAAATATTCCTTTTACGGAAAAACAAATTGACGTTCTGATGGTGAACGCGAATTTAGAGTCGATTATGGATGCTGGCAAATTAATAACTGATACAAAAAATATGTCATTAGCCGTGATTAGCGAGAAAGATGTGACCGACAAAGATGTATCTCCAGAAGAGACCGTCTTTACCGGATACAACGATTTACTGCAGAAGTTTATGACGCTAAAAGAAAGTGGAAAAGTTGTTTTAAAGGGGCTGAAGTCTACTATCGAGTTAGACTACCTCGGTTTAGAAAAGGATTTCCCTGTTTCCTGGTATTTCACAAGCGGCGGTTCACCTGTTGCCATCGTTGATCAAACGGTATTCGACCAGTTGAAAGCTGACATGAATCCTGCGATTCAAAGGGAATCCTCTCTATTTATTGGAATCCACTTGAAAAATGAAGATCAGCTAGAAAAGGCTAACGATATTTTTACAAGAATGACCTTTAAAAATGAGCGATCTCATGATTCACGTTTGGAGATGAGTAATAATCAGAAAGAAGTCATTGGGCTAGCGATGTTTATCGTCGGTTTCCTTGGCTTAACGTTCCTGATTACGTCTGGATGTATCCTTTATTTTAAGCAGATGGGCGAGGGCGAAGAGGAGCAGCCAAGCTACACGATTCTCCGCAAACTTGGCTTTACTCAAACTGATTTATTGAAGGGAATCCGCGTGAAGCAAGCCTTTAATTTTGGGATTCCGCTAATCATTGGCCTTCTACACAGCTATTTTGCCGTCCAATCAGGCTGGTTCCTTTTCGGTACGGAAGTCTGGACGCCAATGATCATCGTCATGATCATCTACACGGGGCTTTATTCCATTTTTGGGGTGTTATCGGTCTATTATTATAAAAAAATCATTCGCGAAGCGCTATGATTGGGTGAACGGGGTCGAGGTTTAGTGCCTCGACCCGTTTTCTATTCCCCGCCCGCAGCTTCCCATTTCGCAATCTCTTCGCGGACGCGTGGAGCGACTTCTTTTCCTAATAGCTCAATCGACTTCATTACCAGCTCATGCGGCATTGAGCCAACCGGACAGTGCAGCATAAAACGAGTGACGCCAACATTTTTACGTAAATGTATAATCTTCTGTGCTACCGTCTCTGGGTCGCCAACGTATAGCGCACCTTCAAAGCTACGAGCGGCATCAAAACTTGAACGGTCATATTGCCCCCAGCCCCGCTCGCGACCAAGCACGTTCATTACATACTGTGTTGATGGGAAAAATTGATCTGCCGCCATCGCTGTATCTTCTGCGACAAACCCATGGGAATGCGATGCAACGGACAGCTTACTGATATCATGACCGGCTTGAGCTGCGGCACGGTAATACAACTTTACCAATGGTGCAAACTGAACTGGACGGCCACCAATAATCGCTAACACAAGCGGCAATCCTAACAACCCAGCGCGAATAACCGATTGGGAGTTTCCACCGCTACCAATCCAGACTGGAAGGGGATTTTGCTCTGGTCTAGGGTAAACACCACGATCGTGAATCGCCGGACGATGGCCGCCGCGCCATGTTACTTTTTCCGACTCACGAATTTTTAACAAAAGCTCCAGATTCTCATCGAATAACTCGTCATAATCCTTTAAATCAAAACCGAATAACGGAAACGACTCAATAAAGGAGCCGCGTCCAGCCATAATCTCGGCGCGACCATTCGAAATCGCATCCACTGTCGCGAAATCTTGAAAAACTCGGACAGGATCAGCCGAAGATAACACTGTCACCGCACTCGTTAACCGAATCCGTTTCGTCCGTGACGCTGCCGCTGCCAATACAATCGCAGGTGCAGATGCCGCAAAATCCTCACGATGATGCTCACCGACACCAAATACATCCAAGCCAACTTGATCGGCTAACACAATTTCCTCGACCACATCACGCAATCGCTGGGCATGGCTGATTACCTTGCCTGTTATCGGATCTGGCGTTGTTTCAACAAACGTACTAATACCAATTTCCATTCTAAAAAATACCTCCTACTTTCAAGTATCTCCATTTTGAGACATCTACAACTCACTTTCAAGTTTTTGAACTCCATACCATTTATTGTGACCAATTTTATTTACTAATTTTAATCCGCTGATAAACTTAATAATGAAGAAGAAGAGGGGGTGGTGCGAATGTTACCACAAAAACAAGGAGAGGCATTGACCTTAGAAAATAAATTTCAAACCTATCTCGGTTCACCTGAAAAGCAAACGGCACTTTACCGACGAACGCTATGGATTGTCGCAATCGCACAAATATTCAGCGGTGCCGGACTTGCTGCGGGGATCACAGTAGGGGCGCTGCTTGCCCAGGATATGCTCGGCAGTGACAGCATCACCGGGGTACCGGCAGCGATGTACACCTTAGGATCTGCGTTAGCGGCGTATGTTATCGGCCGGCTTTCGCAACGACATGGACGCCGTCTCGGGCTTGCCGCCGGTTTTTTAACAGGAGGAATGGGTGCGATTGGTGTTCTAATCGCCGCGATGACCAATAATATTTTCCTTCTATTTGCGGCCCTTTTCATTTATGGGTCAGGATTTGCCGCCAATCTCCAAGTTCGCTACGCGGGAACCGACCTCGCCAATGCCAATCAGCGGGCAACAGCCATCAGTATGACCTTGGTGGCAAGCACCTTTGGGGCAGTCGCAGGTCCTAACCTTGTCAATGTGATGGGGAACTTTGCAAAAGGGGTAGGGGTCCCAGCCTTAGCAGGACCATTTATCCTGTCGGCCTTTGTTTTTCTGCTAGCTGGATCGATTTTATTTATTTTCCTTCGTCCTGACCCACTTTTTGTGGCAAAAGCACTGACAGAACGCGAAAATCAACAAGCAAACACCCTTAGTGCCCCACAAGAAGTGAACAAACGTGGCATTGTCGTTGGCGCAGTCGTGATGATTTTATCGCAAATCGTTATGGTTGGGATTATGACAATGACACCAGTCCATATGGGTCATCATGGACATGACCTCGGGGATGTCGGTCTCGTCATCGGTATTCATGCAGGGTCGATGTTTCTGCCATCGCTTATAACGGGGCGACTCGTTGATAAAATTGGGCGGCTAGCAATGGCTATCGCATCAGGTATCACCCTTCTTGCTTCAGGGGTTGTTGCTGCGATGGCACCACCTGATTCCATGATCTTCATCACCATCGCCTTAGCTTTGCTTGGCCTTGGATGGAACTTAGGCTTAATTAGTGGAACCGCGCTCATTGTTGATTCTACCAGCCCTAAATCGCGTGCGAAAACGCAAGGGTCTGTCGACGTATTCGTCGCTCTGGCCGGAGCATCCGGAGGCGCGCTTTCCGGGATCATTGCGGCACATACCAGTTTTGCGACCCTGTCTCTCATTGGTGGCTTTTTGTCATTTTTGCTAGTTCCAGTTATTATCTGGTTTCGAAAAAATTAATGTCTCATTGGAAGGATGAACGCCTTGAAGAAACTTTGTCTATCTATCGCCATGATTTTGCTGATTTTATCAGGTTGCACCGCCAAGGACGACAGGGAAAACCAAAAAGCTTCCGAGAAGCAAGTTGAATTAACGGTTTCCGCAGCAGCAAGCCTACAAAACGCCTTAGATGAAATTAAGGCTAATTTTGAAGAAGAATATTCTAATGTTAAAATCTTTTTCAACTTTGGTGCTTCCGGTGCGCTCCAGCAACAAATCGCTCAAGGCGCTCCGGTCGACTTATTTTTCTCGGCGGCTGAAGATAAATTTGATGCTTTATTAGAGAAGGGGCTCATCAACCCTGGCCAAGGCATCGATTTAGTCGGCAACGAATTAGTTTTAGTCGTGCCAAAGGATGGGGATCAAGCCATCAAAGCTTTTGAAGACCTTCCTAAAGCTAAAAAAGTTTCCATCGGCACCCCTGAAACAGTCCCAGCCGGAAAGTACGCCAAGGAAACATTAGAAAATATCCAAGTTTGGCCATCCCTCGAGGACAAGGTGGTTTACGCAAAGGACGTTCGCCAGGTGCTCACCTATGTGGAAACAAACAATATCGATGCGGGTATTGTTTATAAAACGGATGCCTTAATTTCATCTAAGGTTGATATTGTCGCAACCGCACCGGAAACGGCTCATGCGCCAATCATCTATCCTGTCGGGATGATTAAAAAAAGCTCACATAAAAAAGAAGCCCAACTGTTCTATGAATACCTGCAAAAGGATGAATCAATAAAGGTATTTGAGAAGTATGGGTTTAAAAGCTTAAAATAAAAAACCAGCATCTTTGTTGGTTTTTTTATTTTAAGGTAAATATTTTTACTTTATAAGGTAATTACCTATTGCTTTTAAACGTAATTTTTATTACTATGAAACTAGGAGGTGTAAATATTGGAAAATATACGTTTGAATGTTCCGTTATTGCGTAGAAAGGTGCCAAACCTGACGAGTGCGGCAAAATCAATCGGTTTACGTCCAGCAACCGTATCGAATTTATGTACTGGGAAAATCCCAGTCGGGCGTGCTGAGGTTCGTACGCTAGTCGCGTTGGCAACATTAGCGGAATGTAGTTTAGATGAATTAATTTTACGAGGGGAGACCGTCGAGATGATTGAAACCAAAATTAAGACATTGGATTTATTTGCTCCGATTGCCAAGGGCGGCACGGTTGGTTTGGTGGCGCGTCCGGGAATGGGACAGTTAGTCGTGCTATCGGAATTATTTTACCGACTAAAACAAGAAGGGTACTTTACTATCTTGCTGAAGCCGGAAGGAAACTACCCTGAAATCAGTGACATGCTTGATTATGTTGACGCTTTAGTAGATTCAATTGAGCAGGCTTATGAGAAAGCCGTTTCCCTAGGTGGAAATGTTGATGTTCTGTTTGCCGCTGACCGTTCCCATGTATTAACGGGAGCAATCTATAAGCTTCAGGAGCAATTCCAAGCATCCCATGTTCAATCGGTGACAACTTTCCTACTAGATTTAAAAGGGGAGGCAATGGATGAAGAGCTTCCGTATGGACCACTTGAAACATTGTGGCACTTCGACGCAGACCTCACAGCTAGACATCGATTCCCTGCGGTCAATCCTATCTCTTCAACATCATCTGTCCTAGAGGGTATTCACCTCGATCAAAACCATCTATCTCTCCAATTACGAGCGCAAAAACTATTACGCCGCTATCGTGAATTGCGTTCTTTGGCGAATGCACGCGGATTAAGTTCGATTCCAGCTTCAGAAGAGCAAACCTATAGTAGGGGCGAACGACTAGAAGCTTATCTCACCCAGCCGTTTTATGTCGCAGAAGCTTATACCGGCAAAAAGGGTGAATCCGTTGAGATAAAGGACACCTTAAACGATGTTCGCAAAATTCTTGACGGCGGAATGGACTCGGAAGAACTGAAAGCATTGGATTATATCGGAAAGCTTTAAGCTGGTAAAAGTTAGGGTAATTGAGTGGGTGTGATATGAAGCTAATCGTGACCGAGAGAGATTTTTCCCGGGAGCGATTAGCTTTTTTTTCATGAATGAGAGAGCTTTTGCTGTCACGATTTGCTCTTTTTCGTGACCGAGAGGGCTTTTGCTGTCACGATTTGCTCTTTTTCGTGACCGATAAAGCCCATTTTGACCTCGTCCTGTCTGAACTCATGCCTTGTTCGGACTCCATTTTGCTTTTTCGAACCTAGCCTGTCCGAACTCATGCCCTGTTCGGACTCCATTTTGCTTTTTTGACCTTGTCCTGTCCGAACTCATGCCCTGTTCGGACTCCATTTTGCTTTTTCAACCTTGTCCTGTCCGAACTCGTGCCTTGTTCGGACTTCATTTTGCTTTTTTGACCTTGTCCTGTCCGAACTCATGCCCTGTTCGGACTTCATTTTGCTTTTTTGACCTTGTCCTGTCCGAACTCGTGCCTTGTTCGGACTCCATTTTGCTTTTTCAACCTCGTCCTGTCCGAACTTATGACCTGTTCGGACTCCATTTTACTTTTTCAACCTCGTCCTGTCCGAACTTATGCCCTGTTCGGACTTCATTTTGCTTTTTCGAACCTAGTCCGTCCGAACTCACACCCTGTTCGGACTCTGTTTCTCTTTTTCAACCTCGTTCTGTCCAAACTCGTGCCTTGCTCGGACTCTGTTTCGCTTTTTATCGGCCATTTTGTCCGAACTAAGAATATAAAAGCTAAATTACCCTATTTTTCCAAATAAAATAAAATTTTTCCAAAAAACTTGATACGAAACCCAACTTACTTCGTCTAAATAATTGGAAATGACAAAGGGCCCTTGTCATCAAAAGAAACTTCAATGATGAAAGGAAAATGAATTATGAAGAAATCATTTATTTTAGCAACCGCATTAGTAATGGGAATCACAACAGCCTCCTATACGGCTTATGCCGGCCAACAGCCTCGTAATGAGGTAACGCCAGTCCAACAAGTGGTGGAAAAAGGCTCCATTGAGGAAAGACTAGAAATGTTGGAAAGAGCGATTGTGCCTACTACAGCAGAAGGAACTATTAAACTGTGGGCAACCGCAGTCAAAGATCGCAACGCCGCCCTCCAATATGCTCTATTCACAAAGGAATCTAGAGTAGGATTAAAGCAATCCTTCGAGGCATTCCACTGGGTATCAGGAGCTTCCAGTCCATGGGTCGAATCGTTTAAGGTAATTAGCGAAAAAGAGAATCAAGACAAATCGCTAACCGTTGTGGTCGAATTCGAATTAGCGACTTCCACAGGTTTTGCAGGGGTTGACCGCGCGAAGCTTACGCTAGTAAAAATCGGTGGCCAATGGTTCATCAAGGACTTAGGTCCATCCAATGAAAAAGCAGTCGGGATTTGGAACACACCAGAATCCATCAATGAACAGAACTTAGAAAATAATGCAAAAGACATTAAAACCTTTGAAAGCAAACTAGGCTACAACCTACAGTTACAAAAAAGAGACATGGACAAAATTTCAGCAAAAGATTCAACTTGTAAAAATGAACAAGGCAATCCACCATGTACGAACATTTATTATAAAGATGCCAAAACTAAAAAAGACGTATTAATTGTCACGCTAATAAAATTAACCGATAAGCAAGTGAAATCGAGCTATTATCAGGACCACCCGTTCCTTCATAAAATCGGCTCAAACGGAAAAGATACGTACTTCACTATCTACCCAAGTGAGCACGCTTATGCGAAAAACCCAAATTCAGCTGAAGCGAAGGAATATACGTACTTAACCGGTGTTCTAAAGGATCGTACTTCAAAAATCATGATTAAAAAATAGGCCCAAAATGAAACCGAATTGCCCATGAAAAACTGGGTAATTCGGTTAATTTTTTATAATAAATAGTTTTTCACATACTCCAAAAACTTCCTTACCGCTGGAGAGGCATCCTGCAACGAATTCACTGCTATTCCAAGTGACCGAAACTCCCCCAAACCAACGATAGAAATCTGGCGATGCTGTCCACGCAAAACCAACTCAGGCAAGATACTGACCCCAAGCCCCTGTTCCACCATCGCCATAATCGCATAGTCGTCAGCGACTACGAATTTCACATTCGGCACCAACTTGCCAAGTACGCGATTGATGTCATCATCGCCACCCTCTCGCGGCATAATAAACGGCTCCCCCGCAAGCTGCGCCAAATTCACAGAAGGCTGACCACTTAACGGATGATCCATTGGCAAAATGACCATCATCTGATCCTTCTTCAAGGGAATCACATCCAGTTTATCCAAGGTCGGCAATGATAAAAACCCACAATCAATCTTGCCCTGGGCAATCCAATCCTCTATCTGCCGATAATTCCCTTCCATAACCTTCACCTCTATATTCGGGAAGTCTCGGCTAAATCCATTCAAAATCACAGGCAGCCAATGCACCGATACACTCGTAAACGTTCCGATCCGAATCGTCCCCGTCTCCATGCCGTGAATCGAGGCAACCTCCTGCTCTAAATGCTCATTCCATTTCAGAATTTCACCGATTGTTTTTAAAATTTGCTCGCCATTCGGGGTTAATTTTACCCCAGAACGACTCCTCGTCAGCAATAAGAATCCGAATTCATCTTCTAAACTATTAATCGTGTGGCTGACACCGGATTGGGTAAAGCCTAGCTCCTCCGCTGCTCTCGTTAGGCTGCCAAGCTCGACGACCTTCATCAATACCCTATATTTACTTATACTCAATACTACCAGCCTCCACCCTCGCTTACATGAATTTTACTCATGTTATCCATCAAAAACATGCGTTTTACTTGTTTGTTTTAGCTTAGTATACTGAATCTACTCAACTATGAAAAGGAGGGAAACAAGGCCATGCAACCACGAAGAGCCGAGTTTTTACTATTTATGGTCACTGCCTTTTGGGGCTCATCGTACTTGATGATGAAAATGGGGCTCGAATCCATTGGAGAATTTAATTTGATTGCCCTCCGTTTCGGGCTTGCCTTTGTACTCGCAGGTGCTATTTTTTTCAAAAGACTGCGCCATATCAACCGGAAAACATGGCAATATGGGGCTCTCCTAGGCTTTATTTTATTTGCTGTCTTTACGGCAATAACCTTTGGTCTGAAAACAACAACCACCTCCAACGCCGGCTTCCTAGTCAGCTTAACCGTCATATTTGTTCCATTAATCAACATCATCCTTTTCAAGAAAAAGCTCGAGTCCAAACTCATCATTAGCCTTCTTCTCGCGATTATTGGAATAGCGTTCCTAACGGTCAAACTTCCGTTTAAAATGACCCCAGGAGACCTATTATGTATGGCTACAGCCTTGTTTTATGCTATCCATATCACTGTCGTAGGTTTTGCCGCAAAAGAAGTCGATACTCTCAATCTTGGAATCTTACAGCTCGGCTTTGCTGCTTTGTTTGGTCTGAGCTTTTCAGTTATCTTTGAAGTGCCTGTGCTACCAACGTCAACGGAAGGTTGGATATCCATCCTATATCTAGGCATTATTTGCAGCGCTCTCGGGTTTATCCTTCAAGTGGTCGCCCAAAAATATACTCCACCGTCCCGGACAGGACTCATTTTCTCGCTCGAGCCCGTATTCGCCGCCCTTTTCGGTTTCCTCTTTGCCGATGAAATCATGTCCGTTCAAGAATACTTTGGCGCTACCCTTGTTTTCCTTGGTGTTCTCATCTCAACTGCCAAAAAAGAGCAGTTGCAACCAGCCGAATTAACCAAACAAAAAGAGGCCCTTTAACTAAATCACAATAACATTTTGCGTGAATTCACAAACGAATTCGCGCTTTTATTTCACTTAATATTTTTACGTTTTTATCCAAATAAAAAAAGCCACAATCTTTATTACTATAGAGCATTTTTTTATATGACTATAAGAAAGTTGCGCAGCCCCATCTAACCAAAATGTCACAAAATGTTATGCATAAATACTAATATTTATTCATTTGTTTCAAAAATGGGTAGTGAGCTAACGAAGCAGTTTAGTTGCGGAATGCTGAAGGTGATTATGGTAAAATATAGGGTGTATTGGTGGATATTTTTTGGGGGGATGGTGGAGTATGAATAACGATACTTTTACTAAAGTTATTTTAAGTGGCATATTAGTGTGTTTAATAGTAATTGCTTTCAAGATGAATAAGAATGAGTATATCCAATCAGCGACACCAAATGTTGAAGTTGTTAGTAACCAAATTGGGAGAGTTGTTCAAATAGCACCTAATAGGGTTGGAGTAGTTGATACAGGAAATGGAAGTGGTTGGGAACAACTTGTTGTTTTTGAATACAATCCAAATACAAAAATGTTTGAAGTTGTTAGTTCCCTAACCTATGAAGACATTTTTAATCATCCAAAAGAATATGGTATTCCAGTAAGGGATGATAATATTGATACTAATTATTAATAAGCTAACGTAAGGCTTTTTTACCATAACAGATTATGTTAAGGAGTCTAAAATATGCACGATTTTATTCATATCCTTGCCGTAGCTTGGACTTTTTTGTTTTTAATGTCAGTAGAGGTGTAGTAATGTTGTAAATGAATTGATGATTTTTCTAACGAATACTCAAAGAGAGGATTTAATCATATGAGTAATTCAAAATTTAAAGATAATGGGGAAACGATTTACAACTTTTTATTCAATTTTCCTATCTTATTGAAATGTCTTAATTGTAGTAAGGTTGTTGTAGCAAAAAGAAATAATGTTGAGGATTTGGGGTTTAGGTTAATATGTTGTAATTGTGGAATTGTCCACAAAAATAATCCGTTTGAGTCATGGGGTCACGGAACCTTTTATGGGCATAATACATGGTTAAATACTAGATGTTGTGGTGAAGTTCTTTGGGCATATAATAAAGAACACCTTGATTTAATGGAAGGATTCATCCTTTCCAGTCTTAGAGAGAGGCTGCCAAATATAAATCAAAGTCTTGCGAGTAGACTTCCAAGTTGGATGCAATCATCCAAAAATCGTCAAGAACTAGAAAAAGGGTTTAGTGTACTTAGAAAACAGTTAGCTGAAGCAGAAAGGTTACTGAGCTAAAGGGGAGCGTTTTTTCTATAACAATTTATCAATTTATCATAAGAAGTACAAAATATGCAGGATCTTATTCATATCCTTGCAGTATATTGGACTTTTTTGTTTTTAACAGCATTAAAGAAACAGGTTAGCTTTATAAAATGAAATAATTAAAGGATTAGAACAACTATTTATCGAATTAAATATTCATCAAAATTAGCTAAAAGGAAATGAGTTATGGTTAGTTCGTTAACACTTGAAAATTTTCAAAAGGCTCGCAGTTATTTAATGAATCAAGGAAGAAGATTGGAGCAGGAATTGTTTCGTTTTCATTTCGAAAATGGGAATCCACAAAACATAGTTTCCTTATTGCAGAAGTACCAAGGTGAAAATGGCGGGTTTAGAAATATGGGAGAAGGACATTCTGTTATCCCAAATGCAATGGATACAAGTATGGCTTTTCAGTATCTTAGTGAAGCCGGTGCTTCAACAAATGACGAGGTAGTACAAAAAGGAATTCAATACATTATAGATTCATATGATAACGAATTAAAATGTTGGCACGCTAGACCTAACCAAAGAAGCAAGAGGTGGTTAGATAATCCTTGTGCTGAATTAGTAGGGTATTTGTATGAGTATCGCGAATTAGTTCCAGAGGCTTTTCTCAGGAACGTTACCGAAAATGCTTTAGCAAATATGAGTACCATTCACACTACGGAAGAGCCACGACAGTTTTATTTCTTAGCATCACTATGTTTACTTCGTTTAGCAATAAGAATAGATGAACCTTATAAGTCCATCATTTTGGAACAATTAACGAAAGATATAGATGAAATCATTGAAACCGACTCCGAAAGATGGTCAATTACTTATAGCGCAAAACCTTTTTTCTTTGCTCATTCGCCAAACAGCCCGATGTTTTTACCAATTAAAGATTATGTTATTCGAAGTTTAGAGAATGAAATAATAACACAATCCGAGGATGGGCATTTCATTTTAAATTGGAATTGTGATGGAGAAGGGGCTAGAGTTTGGAAAAGTATTTGGACAATGGATGTTTTAAAGGCCCTTCACCATCACAGTATGATTGAAATAGAAAATACAATTTACGAGGAGAAAGTTTAAATGAAAGCTCAAATTAACCTGATAACAATAGTAACTGATAATGTTGAGATAATGACTAATTTTTATAGAGATGTCATAGGATTTTCAATTCAAAGTGAATCTCCACATTATGTAGAGTTCAATAATGAAGGAGTAAGATTTTCTATATGCTCTAGAGAGATTATGTCTGATATTACTGATGGGCACAGTTCATTTAAAGAAGAAAAAAAGGGACAATCCTTCGAATTGGCTTTTCCTTGTGAAACACCAGAGGAAGTAGAGAAATCTTACAAAGAAATTATAGAAAAGGGAGCCATTCCTATTAAAGAACCTTCGCAAATGCCTTGGGGTCATACAACCGCTTTTTTCGCGGACCCTGATGGGAACATTCATGAAATATTTTGTTAAGAAAATGGGACTTTCTTTTCAATAGGAGACAAAGTCCTTTTCTTATGGAACTATGGGCTAGAGTTCAAGATCAGGAGCTGCAACAGAAGCAGCTTTTTCATATTCGACTCACGCTCCAAATAGTTTAACAAGGAAATTGAATTCTTTACTAAAGAGAGGGAGAGGATTTAATGGAAATCGCTATTGTTGCATTTGATGATTTCACGGATATTGATGTTTTTTTACCTTGGGACATATTAAATCGTGTTAAACATCCTGGGTGGAATGTGAAAATTTATGGGACTAAAGAAACTCATCGTTCGGTTACTGGTCTTACAGTTCCGATTCATTCTTCTATTGATGAACTAAGAAATGCTGATGCAATTTTATTTGCCAGTGGTCCAGGAACGAGGAAACTTTATAAAGATGAAAATTATCTTAAAAGACTAAAAATAAATCCATCGAAACAGTTAGTAGGTTCTATGTGTTCAGGAGCACTTATATTAGGAGCTCTTGGTTTATTAGACGGTAAGACTGCAACCACTTACCCAACAGCGAAAAAGGAATTAGACAAATTTAATGTTAACGTTGTTGAAAAGTCATTTATTATTGAAGATAATATTGCAACCGCGGCTGGTTGCTTAGCAGCACAAGATTTAGTTGGATGGATTATTGCAAGATTGGTAAGTAAGAAAGTAGCAGATGCAGTAATAAATTCGATTCAACCTGTGGGAAAGGGATTATCTTTTATAAAGTAATGTTATTAAACTGGAAACAAAGCTTGTAAAAAAAATTTATATTTTAACGTTTAAAGGAAGTAACGGATGCGATTATTTTATAAATTACTTTATTAAAGAGCTTGAAATATACAAGGGATTATTCGGATCTTGACGCGAAAATTATTTAGGCTCAAGGAGGACTGGTTAGAATTTGAAGGTAGTAATGCAACTTTACTTTGAGTCATTTATTGGGAAAATGGAGGCAGCGGAGCTGTTCTTTAAACTCCTTGATGAATACGGGTTGTTACCTGAAAAAATAGGTTTGTATGAGCCAATAAGAGATCAATATTCTCTTAATCTCGCGCTCGAATATTGGACAATAATTGAGAAAGGGAACGGGAGAGAGGTTGGGGGAATGATGGGGAAAAGGAAAAAACCAGAATTCTCTTTTCTGATGGAATGGAACAGGGGAGAAAAGTACATTAGACCAAACTTTATTTTCATTTCTATTCCTAAAAATGCATTTAAAAGAGATAAGGAAACTTATTTGTATTTATTTAAGACCTTATTACAAAGCTTAAATGGAGTTTATGGATATATCTCAATAGAAACCGTGGAGAACCGCCAGTTTGTTCCGGGTACTTTGCAAACAAGACTACCAGGAATGTTCTGGGTAAATTATTTTGGCCAAGTCTATGTAGATTTCTTTGGCAAAGAAAAATTCAATAGTGGTCCTTGGTATCATACGGAAGAGTTAAATAATAACTCATTAGTTGTGATGTTATCGAAAGATCCCGATGAGTTGGAACAAGATGAATCCAATGAAAAGAAAGCTAAACTGCATTTAGGTATCGATTCCTTTGGTAATCGGGAGCATTATTTAAGTAATATCTTTGAGACTCAAATAAAAAATGTTCCTAAACTTGAACTGAAGGAACTAAGGTATAAAAAGTAATAAAAATGCTAGACTTTATTTGCATTCTGTACTTCTAGGTTCACGAAACAAATCTATAAATTAAAAGCGTTAAATAATGCCCCATATCCATGCATACTAATACCCTTGTGACCTTTGGTTGGATAAACAAATAAAGGGGGCTTTTCTTCAATATATAAGCTCCTATATGCATAGTTTAATTCATAGTAAATTATGTTTAAATTTTATTGTAATCATTACTAAATAAGTGAGGACTATATGAAGAATAGTAATTATTTTCAACTCGATACAAAAAATATTAATGTCCTTAAAGAGGAGATAAAAAATATTTTTTGGATGTACCACGATATGATTAAAAGTTATGGGGGCTTTGGTCACAATATAGATTTTGAAAAAGTAAATTATGAAAGATTTTTATTAACCGAAATTATTGAAGAATCGATGTTGACTTACTCACATGAAGTAGATTTGGTAAAACAAGGGTCATTAGTTGCTTTATGTTGTAAAGTAAATGATATGTTAGAAGAAAATAGACGCGATAATAATATTGTTAACTTCATAAAGGATACGTTAATAAATCCAAAGCTAGAGAAAATGGATTTTGAAAAAGAAGTATTATCAACAATGTTACTAGCATTGGAGGAAAAACCCAATGATGAGTGGTATTCATTAGAACAAGGTGGAAGGTTTTATCAGCATTTGAATATGGTCTATGACAGATTCGTATTGAACTACTTTAAAGTTATGTTTACTGAAGGCGAAAAGTAATTTTATCACCTTCAATATGGAAGTAACGGAGGCTCTTCGAAATAATTCTACAGGTCTGAAGGAAGTAACGAGGGCGTTTTTTCCCTAACAATTAATATTAAGAAGTCCGCTATATGCAGGATCTTATGCAAATCCTTAGCATATCTTGGACTTTTTTGTTTTTTTAGGCAGTTAAGAGCAGTTTACTTCTATAAAGGATTTTTCAAAAAGAAGGAGATTTATCGACTCAAATTGAACAAATAAATAAGTATAGTTTATATGAGTTCTGGAGGTTAAAATGATTAACTCTAAATTACTTGATGAAATTTTTGAGGACGACGGTAGTTATCGTGATTTGTATATTCTTGATGTCGAAATTAAAGATTGGGAGACAATACTTGAATTAATTAAAAACAACTTTGAATTTAAGTTTTTAAAGGATGCTGAAGAAATCAATATTGATTTGTATGATGCAGCAAGAATATTTAGAGAAAGAGGCGATTTTGCCTTTTTAATATCAATTAATTATAAAGGTGTAATTATTAATACTCATTTTTTTGATGAAGCAGAAATTGAGTTTGATATTTTCCCAATGGAAATCGACAGCCTAGAGAAAAGAATGGCTGTTTTTGAGTTTATGCATTTTATTGCTATATCAATAAATAGAAGTATTTCAATTACACAAGAAAACTCTCCAGAAGCTCCATACCTAGAAGTGACCCCTGAAGGTGAAATAACTATCTTAGTTTAGTTTCCTATGGAAGTAACGGGGGCTAATCTTCCATTGCAATTGGTCAAACTAAGGTCCAATTATGCAGGATTTTATTCACCTCTGTATTCTTCAGCTTATTTTTTTATCTCTCCGAAATGAATCAGCTTAATTGAAAAAGAAATTTTTAATAAAGGGTTTGGTGAACGTATTGCCTATTTTAAAAGAGTTTGAACTTGATTTAAAATACATTGCACAACAAGACTACATTAATGGATTAATGGTGGAGAATGGTTGGGAATATTTCGAAGCGACTAAATATGATTACGAAAAAAATTGGAAACAAAAGAGAATGAAGCTATTAAATGAGATGAGATGTATTGCAGCACTTTATGAAAGATATTTCAAGAAATATAAATTTAAGAACGATATATGTTGGAAAATAGCAGTTCAATGTGTTGATGAAATAACAGATAGTGAAATTAAGACCGTTGGAGGAGTTACTGAAGTAGAAGTTGTCTTTGACATAGATAATTATTTTTTGTTGGATGAATATGAGAAAAAAAAGATAGTATTAAATACTTTAAAAAAAGGCATTGATTTAGTGGTGGAAAAAGAGCAGTGGGACCATTCTCAATTTGAATATCCTTATAAAGAGGTTATTAATCTAAATTATGATAACAACTTTGTTTGGCAATCTAAACTGAATCCAAATAGAAAGTACATCGCTGAGGTTTATTGTGAACACAGTATAAGTTCTTTTGAAATTAGGATAAGTATAAAAACAAATATAGGTACTGAAGTTAAAAGTGTACCACTGATTTCTGAAAGACCAAATGAATGGAGCTTTGTTACACATCTTGGTAAGCTAAAATGGATTTCGGAAAATGAGGTAGCTTTGTTTAATAGGGACGAAACAAAACAATGGACTGTTAAGATTTAGATATACCTTGTTCAACTAACGAGAGCGATTATTGCTTAAACAGCAATTTGTGATAGCCGAAATTATACGAGTTTTTATTCATAAAAACTTGTCTATCTCGGCTTTTTTAAATAAGATTCAGTAGGGTTTATTCTTAAGATAATAAAAAGTTCAAATAAAATTAAACACCTTTCCCACCATTTTTTTATGCCAAAAATTATTGTTTTCATCCCATTACATGTCTCATACTCTCATTAAACTATGTTGTCGAAATAAGCGATTAACAATAGCTGTTATTGCTTTGAAAAAATTAGTGCTTGTTTACTAGAAAACAATTATAATCTTAAGTAGAGGTGATAACGTGGATAAGCAAATTCTTGAGATTCTTACAGAAATGAGTAAAGAAATGAAAAGTATCAAATCCAATATTTATGATTTAAAAACGGAAATGCATAATCGATTTGATTCTATTGATGCAAAACTCATAGGTGTTGGCGGTCAGTTTGAATTAACCAATGAATCCAGAATTATTGACGTAGATTTTATCGCTGATAAGGTAAATAAACTGGAGAAAGAATTATATATTTTAAAAAATAGAAGTAATAACTAAGGGTGCTATTTGCACTCTTTTTTGTTATGTAAATCTTTTGAAGGTGACAAAGGATACTAAAACTAACCAAGGCGTTTTTTCCGTATCATTTCATCTTAAGAAGTCCAAAATATGCAGGATTTTATTCATTTCCTAAGCATATCTTGGACTTTTTGTTTGTTAAATGCATTATCGGGGCAGTTTAGTTGAAGAAAAAACAAATAATCCGTATTTGAAATAAAATCGACATAAAAGACTGGAACAGAAAATTGTTCACTCTGTATAATGATTTATCTTTTTATCGGACGTTCAAGCGTTAAGATTTCATCTTCAAGAGAAGAAAATTGCTGTTCAACTACATGTTTAACATCCAAGACAGCAGCATTATAAAAGTGAGGCGCAAGCTTCTCCTTAATGAAATCTAATACCCTTTCTGCAGCAAATTCAGTTATTTCTTCATCTCTTTCTTGAGAAAAGAAATATTGGATATCAGAAATCATTAATTCTTGTTGGTCTTTTTTTAGTTTATAAAACATTTGGAACACTCCCTATATAGTTTTATTACCCAGTAAACTATATATATTAAATTAAGGAAATTAAAGGCTGTAATTTTATGAAAAAAAATGTACACGCATGTCTGAATCGTCCTCTTAATTCTGACTCATTTTCAGTGAAGGACTTTAAATAATGAACTCATGAAAAGTTGTTTGGCTACCCGTTGTAAGAGATAAACTTGTACAATTTAGGAGTGTCAGATATACTCCTGAAGAAACTTTCAATTTAATTACTCGAAACTTCGTTAGATAAAAAACGTAATGTAAGGGAAGGGATTTTTCTGGATAAACTACCGAAATTCTTAGGGGGAATATTATGTTTACAACGATTTTTTTTACTCTAGTAATTATGATTCCGATATACTGTTTGTTAATTTGGACCTACTATTATCCTGAAGAAAGTATGTTATTAGGAAAACGGTGGATGTACAAGGAAGAACCTGAAATATCTAGTTCAGCTATCCGCTATACTAAATTTGCATCAATTACTGCCATGATCGGGCTACCTGTTGTTGTATTAAGTCTTATTTTAGAAATATACGTTCTAAGATTAGTATGGGTTGTATTTCCATTAGTCATTGTATTAGGAGCAATAAAAATATTTACAGACAATAAAGATTAATGAACTAACGAAGCGTTTGTGCCTTAAGCTACAAATACAGAAATCTGATAAAACAAGCCCCACAAGCTTAGCTTGTAGGGCCACAAACAGTAATTTAGTTTTCCTCAATTTCCCGTCGATTTTTCTTAAAAATCTTCGACAATACTTCATACACAATTGGAACTACAATCAACGTTAGAAGCGTCGAGCTCGTTAATCCGCCAATAACGGTGATCGCTAGACCTTTCGAAATTAATCCGCCGCCACCTTCGCCAAATGCTAACGGAAGCATCGCACCAACTGTCGCAATCGCCGTCATTAAAATCGGACGAAGACGCGTCGCACCAGCCTCTAATACCGCCTCACGCATTGTTAAACCTTCACGTTCCATATGGATAATTCTGTCCACCAATACAATCGCGTTGGTAACGACAATACCAATTAACATGAGTAATCCCATCATAACCGATACCGAAATCGTCTCACCTGCAATCAATAGCCCAACAAACGAACCAATTACCGCAAATGGTAACGAGAACAGAATCGAGAACGGGGCAACCCCTTCACGGAAGGTAACAACCAAAATAAAGTAAACAATCGCCACCGCAGCAGCCATCGCTACGCCAAGCTGTGTGAACGTTTCAGCCATATCGGCTTGAACACCGGCAACTCCAACGGTTACACCTTTTGGCACATCTAATTCGTCAATCTCTTTGCCCACTTTAGAAGTAACTTTGGAAATATCCTTCGACTTTATTTCCCCCGAAACCGTTGCGAAATATTCCCCTTTACTGCGCGCCAACGTATTCATCGTTGTCCCTTTTTTCACCGTTACAAGCTCAGAAAGAGGCATTGTTGTTCCTAAAGCCGTCGGGATTCTCTTCGCTAATAATTCATCAATTGATTCAGGTTTGGTTGTTTGTTCCTGCTGAACGATGACATCTAACGAGTTGCCGTCCTTTTCAACCGTTGTTAAAACATCTTTGGAATGCATAGGGTTTAACATCATTATTAGCTGACCCGTGGTTAAGCCATATTGCAGCAAATTGGCTTGGTCCACACGGAAGGTGTATTCGACATACGCTTCTTCTGCACTTGAAGATACATTTTGTAAATCTTTGTGCTTCTTCAATGTGTCTTCGACTTTTTTAACCGTTTGATGTAATTTATTTAAATCCTCACTGTAAATCGTATAGCTAACTTCATTTGATGCACCTGACATCGAAGAGAAGTCCTGGCTCTTCCAAGTTCCTGGTGTATCTAGTGTCGTGAGATGTTTTTGAATCTTCTCCTTCTCTTTAGAGAAGTTTTTCATTTCAGGATCAAAGATTAAATACATTAACGCACCTGCTGAGCCACCGCCCATCATTGCTGCGGTTGGGTCACCGGCTTCGGTAATCGACACCTGAACGATATCGATATCATCGCGTTTCAACATTTCCTCTTCTAGAACTTGGACGTTTTTGAGCGTATCCTCATGAAGCTCTCCCGCTTTCGGCGTGTACGTTAAGTACATCACTTTTTCCTCTTCACTGCCCATAAAGCTAAAGCCAATCAGTGGAGTTAACGCTAAACTTCCTACTAGTAAAATAATCGCTACAATCGAACTAATGACTTTATGATTAAGCGACTTGTTAAGGAAACCTCGATACAGAGTCGCTAATCTGCCAACCTCTTTATGGCTGCTTTCTGTCTTCTCACCGTATAACTTCTTTTTAAATAAAGTATGTGAAAGCGCTGGAACAATCGTAATCGCCACTAGTAATGAAGCACCTAGAGCAAACGCCATTGTTAACGCGAACGGGGCAAACAGCTCTCCAACCATTCCGCCAACAAAAATCAGCGGAGCAAATACAGCCACCGTGACCAAAGTAGAAGAAAGAATCGGCTTAAACATTTCAATCGTCGCTTCGCGAATAAGCGCACGGCCGGTTAATTTTTCTTCACGTAAATGCAAGCGTCGGAAAATATTTTCCACAACGACAATGGAGTCATCGATAACACGACCAATAGCTACGGTTACCGCCCCAAGCGTCATAATATTTAAGGTGATTCCCATCCAGTTCAAAATCAAAAATGCCATAAAAATCGAAACTGGAATCGAAATGATTGAAATAATCGTTGATTTAAAGTCACGTAAGAATAGCAAAATGATGAAAACGGCAATTAGACCGCCAAATACCGCTTTTTCAACCATTGTTTTGACTGATTCTTCAATCGGTTTCCCTTGGTCAAGGGTAACATCAATGACCAACCCGTCCACTTTCTTCTTTTCATCTTCGACTAACTTCTTTACCTTATCAACAACATCAACCGTATTGGCCTGTTGACCTTTAACAATCTGTATGGCAATGGCCTCTTTACCATTTGTTCGCGATACGGATTGAACCTTACCAATTGTTTCGATAGTGGCAATGTCGCTAAGCTTTACAAATGGAGTTGGATTGGTCGCAGAAGGTGTGACCGGAATCAGCATATTTTTCAATTCATCGACAGTCATGAACTTACCGTCAATAGCAACCGCTTGTTCTCCTTCTTTAAACTCATAAAGTCCTAATGAGACAGCCAGATTGCTCGCCTGAATCATTTGTTTGACTTTATCTACTTCCAAACCAAGTTCGGCCAACTTCGCTTTATCATACGTTAAGTCAACCTCTTCAATATGCTGACCAGTAATGGTGGCAGAAGCCACACCTTCAAGCTTGTTAATTTTCGGAAGAAGGCTTTCCTCAACGGTTGAAGTTAACTCGACAATATCCTCTTTCGTACTACTAACACTTAGTGCCACAACCGGCATCATGTTCATGCTAATAGCGGTTACAGTCGGTTCCTGAGCTCCTTCTGGAAGTTTCAAGGAATCCAATGCGGACTTTAATTCGCGTTTAGCCTCATCCATGTCAATGCCATATTCGTATTCGACTTGAATACTCGACACATTGGAATAGGAATTGGAGTACACCGCCTTGACGTGATCCAAGTTTTCGACAGCCTTTTCTATCGGCATCGAAACATCTTCCATCACCTTTTCCGGAGTCGCACCCGGATAAATATCCATCACCATTAAATAGGGGATCGATATATTCGGAATCGTTTCCATATTCATGCGAGTACCTGAATAAATACCCGACACCGTGATAATAATCGTAAGCAGCCACACGGCCAATTTATTTTTCAAGACAAAATTAACTAACCCTTTCACATTTCCACCTACCCTTAATTGACTTACTAGACTCAATTATTTATACTAATGACCAATCGGTCAATTGTCAATGAATAACCTATAGGAGTGCGAGCATTTACATGGTTAAAAAACAACTAATTATGGAGAAGGCGTTGGAACTTTTTGCAAAACAAGGATTTGAATCCACTTCCGTCCAGCAGATCACGGAGCATTGCGGGATTTCAAAAGGGGCGTTCTATTTATCCTTTAAATCCAAGGATGAATTAATCATCGCCTTGATTGATCATTTTATGAAGGAAATCACCGCTGATATTGACCACATAGTCAAAACCACTAACAACGATCGGCTCTTATACGAATTTTATTATGCCATTTATGAATCGTTTCAGAAGCACTCCGACTTTGCAAAAGTGCTCATGATGGAACAGTCACAAACCCTTAATAAAGAATTGCTTTTAAAAATGAGATATTACGACAAATTATTTGAAAGTAATATATTAACTTTGATTGAACGTCTCTATGGGAAAAAACAACAAGAAACCAAATATGACTTAATGTTTAGTATTAAAGGTTTTATGAATCACTATTCACAGTTGTTCGTCTTATATCAGATTCCATTGGATTTGAAACTCTTGGCGGAATCGCTTGTTGAAAAAACAAACCTGCTGGCTCAGCATGCTACGATACCGTTTATTTCACGCGAACTTCTGCAATTATTTGAGCCAATCAATGAGGAAGTATCGGCGGAACAACTTTCGAAAATGATGGAAGAAAAAATCAGCGAAATGGAGGAATCAATCGAAAAGGAATCGTTCATTCTGTTAAAGCAGCAACTCGTGGAACCAACGTACAGCTTGGCGATTATCAAAGGATTATTAGAAAATATTCGAAACCACCCTCATTGTAAGTGGGAGTCTTATCTACTAAGACGTTATTTTCAACTATAAAACGAGAGAGCGCTAAAAAAGCACTCTCTTTTTATTTTTGCAGTAGATTTTGAGTGGGTATTTATCCTTTTCGAGGCGATATTTACCTTTCGGGAGAAGATATTTACCTTTATTGAGAGGATATTTACCTTTTCCGAGAAGTTATTTACCTTTTCAGAACGGATATTTACTTTTCGACATGGATATCAAACTTTTTTAAGCAGATATCAAACTTTTTTAAGCAGATATCAAACTTTTTTCGGCAGATATCAAACTTTTTCACATTTTCGTCACCATTCCCAACTTCACACCACAATAAAAAAGCTTGGAACCAAATCCATCGTTCCAAGCTCTACCCACACTCATTATGTATTTTTAATCAAGTCCCGCTTAAACGCTCTAATCATTTCAACTGTCCCAGCACTGATTCCCGCGCACTTATTAACTAATAAATTAATCTCAGCCAATTCCCCCGCAAAGGACAAACCAGCTCTGGCCCTTTCATAAGCAGCCAACCCTAATCGCCTCAACTCTTGCCTCTCAGTTTCACCAACAGAAACAAGCGGAATTCGTGCCACATAACCCGAGGTAATCATATTGGACCTAATCAACACGCCCCTCACTAGGTATGTTACTAGCTCTGAATTCAAGTAAGCGAGTAGCCACCAGGCATCCTCGTCCTCGCAAATAATATTGGCATTTACCCCAAATGTTGCGCCTTCGGGTAATCTACTTGCGGTAAACTCAACACCCATCGAGGAGCAAGTAATCCCTGGCAAAAATAAAAGCGATTTGTTCCTAACCATAAAATTATCTATTTCAGCGTCAAACTTCAAAAAATCCTTATGTAAAAATAATCTATTATCCGTAAAAAAACGATCTTTACCAGGATTTTTATAGAACGGTATCGTAAACGGATCTACCATTTCCCGAGATAAATACAACTCGTCTTTTCCAGTCGATATCCCCGTGACACAATGGAATCTTTCCCCTAGCCGTTCACCTAAAAATAGCCCCTTTATATCATCAGGACATTCAATAATGAATTCATGGTTATCTTTATCGCCTTGCAAAATGATATCCTCCAAGCGATAACCTTTAACTCTTCCTTGCTGGAAATCCTCTAGCTGTTTCTCCAACTGAACCTTAAAAGCATCCTTCGACAATGGCCGATTGCTAACGAACACTTCCCCTTGATATTGCTTACCCTTTTGTAAAATAACAATACTCGTTCTTACATCGGCAGCCTGGTCATGAAACAAATCATTCGAACACATCGTTATCTCAACAATCGAGCACTCATCGAGCAACTTCTTCCTAAGCTTACGATGCGCTTTAGCGGTAAAAAACGAATCACTCGTTATTAAGCCGATTAACGCCCCGTCTTTTGCCAGGTCAATCATCGCTGCGATAAACATACTATACATGTTATGAACGCCGACATCTGGAAAAAGCTCGAGCAGTTCTTTCTTATTATTTTTAATAAAATCAACTTCATGGCAATTATAAGGTGGATTGGCGACAAAATAATCATAGTCTAATTTTGCCAACTTATTTTCCCGGTAAAACGCTATAAAATTCAGCTGCCTAAAATGGCATTTATAACGATCCTGATAAGCAAAAATATCAAGTCCGTCTATTTTTTTACCAGCTAATAAAAACCCTTTCAACAGCTCCTCGCGGCCAACAGCAGGGTCCAGCACCTTTTCGCCAGAAGGGTTCAGCATTAACAGGCGCACGCTAATATATTCTGAAATAAAATTAGGGGTAGAGTAATACCCCAGTTCCCGTCTATCTACATAATCGTTTTCTACTATCTTTACATGCCTACCCAACCGGATCCCCCCACTTGGATTCACTGCCCTTTAGCGAGGAAAACTATACGATTCGACTTGTAAAATGGGCCAAAAACCGCTCTGCGTCAACCTCGGTGCAAACTTGAACTTTCGGCTCGCCTTCAAGGGTCCCCACTGTTCTTCCCACTTCTTCGCCATCTAAAACAACCTTCACATTCAACTTCTCTGTTTTAACAAAACTAGGGTCAATAACCACTCCAACGGCCAGTGGATCATGAAGGGCACAGCCGCCAATTCCCGGATGGAAGGTTTCGTATGACTGCATATAATAATTCACGATGTCTGCAAAAAAATCGGCTACATCCGTACCTTTCGCACGCCAATTATCCAATTCTGATACTGGCAATAACGTTTTCATCGTCACATCAAGCCCGACAATGGTAACTGGCAGTCCTGATTGAAAAACAAGATTAGCCGCATGCGGATCAGAGATAATATTCGCCTCACTGTATGGAGTCACATTTCCCTTGGTGAAAACTGCACCACCCATGATGACCACCTCTTTTACAAGAGAAACAATCTCGGGTTCCTTTTCAAGTGCGAGCGCCAAATTGGTCAATGGCCCAACCGCGATGATGGTGATTTTGTGAGGTCGTTTTTTCACTTCGCTGATGATATAATCGACTGCATTCTCAGTCTCTGCCTTGCCCGACGGTAACTTGTCTATTTTATTTCCAAGTCCATCTTCACCATGAACATGGGTAGGGTGATCTCTTGGCTCTCGTTTTAAAGGCTTGTCCGCCCCTGGATAGACAGGGACATTTTTCCCCAATTTCTCTAAAACCACCAACGTATTACGAGTCGCATCTTCCACGGAAACATTTCCGAAGCAGGTCGTAAACCCAATGACTTCTAACTCCGGGCTGTTTAACGAATAGGCAATCGCCATTGCATCATCAATTCCTGTATCAACGTCAAAAATAACAGATTTCATGATTATTCACTCCACTTATATGACTTTAATTGATGTAATTGAAAAAATTCGTCGACTTCATTTCTAAATGGCATGCCGCCTTGTGCGCCAAACTTGGTTACCGAGATCGCCCCAACCACATTGGCAAATCGGCAGGCATCCTCTAATTCCAGCCCCCCACATAGTGCAAAAGCCAATGCACCGTTAAAGGTATCACCTGCCCCGGTGGTATCCACTGCCTCAACGCGAATGCTCGGGATTTCTAGAATTTCATTATTTTTAAAAATAACGACTCCTTTAGACCCTTTTGTGACAACGCACTTTTCCTTCAGCTTTGCCAATTCCTGCTGGGTACCGTCTATTGAAGCAAAGAGTAGCTCCTGCTCATGTTCATTTGGCGTTAAAAAATCAACCATTTCCAGCAAAGACTTTGGAAGCTTTTGAATCGGTGCCGGATTCAATATGATGGGAACGCGATGTTTTTTTGCAAGCTCCACAGTCTTTAACACACTCTCAAGCGGAATTTCCAACTGTAATAAAATCATATTACTTTGCGCAATGATATCTTCGTTTTCTTCCACCAGCTTTGGGGTAACATAGGCATTTGCCCCTGGTACAACAATAATACTATTATCACCTGCAGATAATGTAATAGTAGCGGTTCCTGTCGATGTTTCTGAGATCCGCTTCACCTTATCCATGTGGATTCCTTGCTTCTTCAAGTGCTCGATAAGCGTTTCACCAAAAACATCGTCACCCACACAACCTATCATCGTCACATCAGCACCAAGCCTTGCTGCAGCAACCGCTTGATTCGCACCTTTACCACCTGGTATCGTATGGAAGGATAGGCCGAGTACCGTCTCACCCACCTTTGGGATCTGATTCGTACTCGTCACCAAATCCATATTAATACTGCCAATCACCGTTATTTTTCGATTTCCCAAACAACTCACCTCAATACGATGTTTGTTTCACATAAACAAAATGGATTTATTCCTTGTTAAACCATAGCTCTTCTTTGTCATCCACATCGCCGTTATAATTAATAAGGATCTCTTCGCCTGCTTTAATGTCCTTGTAAGCATAGAACTCAAATGTGTGATTATCAAAGTTTATCTCATAAATGGCATTCGGTTCATAAGAATGGTTAAACAACATTCCATAACCAAGAAGAATGGCCGTATGATTAATCCCATACTCAAAAGCATAATCAGCAAGTAGTGTTTGTTCAATGTGATGGTGTTGGTCGTTTGGATAAGCAATCACAGGAGCTTCATGTATGAGTGCTCCTTTTTTAATATCACATGTAGCAAATACCCCTCTATTGAATTCTCCATCACTTAGTGGAGAAGTTTTTACTTCAATCATAATTTCCTCCTACTTAACTAAAAATGTTATTTCCAGATAATAAAATGTTGATCATTTTATCTAGGAATGTTATCTCCAATATGTCTTATGTTTAGTCTAATCCTATATAGCCCGTGATGCAAACGATAGGAATAAAAAAACATTCATGGCCAAAATATAAAAAAGGAACACCACATGATGTTCCCATTGCTTTTATGCATTTTTCTCAAGGCTCATGGATGAATCTTCCTCCCATAGAAATCGGTCTAGCCTGTAAAAGGTAAAGTTGGTCCTCATCAAAGGACCATTCCAAATCAACAGGGTATGAATAATAGTTGGCCAATTTTTTTCCGATGCGATAGAGTTCAAGAAGCTGTTTTCCATCAAGGACAGGACGCTTGCTCCGCTCATCGCAAATTGGGATGGTTATCACACCTTCTTCTGATGGGCTTACTTCCCAAACTTTAGTGCCTATTATCTGCTCAATCACCCGACCGCTTTCATCATCAAGTATCCAGCGATCAGGTGAAATTTTACTAGATACTAAAGCCTCCCCTAATCCCCATGTCGCCTCGATCCATACCTGATTAGATAATCGGTCTAACGGATTTTTCGTGAACAAAACGCCAGCTGAAATTGGCCTCACCATCTTTTGGATGACAACCGCCATGGAAACATCGGTTAATGCAAGATTACTCTTCAGCCGATACATGATGGAGCGAAACCCCCATAACGATGACCAACATTTTTTTATAGCCACCAGCAGATATTCCATTCCTATGATATTTAAATGAGATTCAAGCTGCCCTGCAAATGACAACTGCATGGAATCTTCGTGTGTTGCTGATGACCGGACGGCCACTGCTTCCCCTCCCAGTTTTTCATAGGCATCGGCCAATTGTTGTTTGAATTTCGCCGAAAATGCTCCCCCATGAAACCGAGCCCTCATTTCATTAGATAAATCCTTAATTTCTAAAAGGTTATGACTTTTTCTTATTTTTCCGGCAAACTCTTCGAATAAATCTTTCAAAGAATTCTCCACAAGAAAGGTATCATATTCTGAAACATCAACCACAAATCCATTAGGAACTGGCAACCCTAACTGGAATAACTCTGCTAATTGAGCTCCCTTACCCCCAGTGAGGTTCCGATCCCTCGTTATCATTTCTTCCAAAAAGTAAATCACCCTACACCACCTTTAAGTCATTGCCTTCTTTAATTTAATCTCAGCCAGTCTAGCGAGATTTCTTGCTCGTTTTGATAAGGTATTGTGAATAGATAAATTTTCAAAAAACAAAAGATCTTCTGGGTCTTTCATTTGGGCGATCGCGGAAATAACAGCCCGTACGGTCGAATCTGATACGGTTAACTCCTTGTCAATCCATGTTAGAAGATGTTGTTTTATTAAGTTTTTTCCATTTGGCAATTGAACCATTCCTTCAGCTATTTGCTGCTCCCGCCTTCGCCATGGAAAAGTCGGTTCATTTTTGAGCCAATCGATTAAATATGGAAAGACTACGGGACTTCCAGATTTTAATAGAGCAGTCAAAAGAATTTCTGGCTCAATCCCCTTTGAAATCGCATTGATAATCGGCTTAATAGCCTCCTCCATCTTTGAATTCATCATACCCTTAACAGCCAGACAAAATGGAACTTTGTATCTCGTTTCCTCACCTAACAATGTTTTAAGAATAAACCCCATTAACTCGTCGTCGGCTAGTTCTTTTAACATTGGTGGAAATGTTACCCACCATGGACCTGGTATATGCTTTAATCTTTCTATTGCCAAATAAAATTCAGATTTCACAATTGCTCCACTTTCCTTTAAATCCATCAAACTTAACGACCGACCTGCTTCCGCTACCACTCCGGGATGTGGATGATGGAACGCTTTTACCACTTCCTTAATGACTTCTGTTTTTAATGTTTTAGGGATACTGTTTTTTGTCGTTCTCTTTTTATTTAAAATCCCGCCAAGAGCACCTAAAATAGCGACTTTCTCATAATCCTCTGAATCTCTCTGAAGGCATTTTAATAAACGTTTTAATGATTTTACCGACTCCACTCGTCCAAGACCATCAAACGCTTGGACTCTTATACTTGGATTCTCATCATCTATCATTTTTATAAAAATTTTTTCGATACCAGCCTTCCTTAGCTCGTCTATGGTAACTGGTATGTCCTTATTGGGAGGGGATATTCGCTGGGTCAGTACACTAATCGCCTCATTTGCCGCCTTATGTAACAGAAGATGAGGAGAATGCTTCACCACAGCCTGGATAGTTGAAATCGATTTTACACTTCCAATTCGGGAAAGCGTTCGGCAAATTTCCGCTTGAATCGTAGGTATTTCTTCCTTCACTAAGGCTACTAAAAGTTTTTCTTCCGCTCGTAAATCTCCCGTTTCACCAATTAATTTAATGGCCTGATGTCGAGTACTATCGTTATGACTTAATAAATCTTCATACAATCGTGGCAAATTTGACCTTGCTGCAAGTATTGCCAATTCTTTTGCAGCGATATTTCGCTCGATTTTGGTCTTCTCTAATGCCCTTTGAACCAATTGGACTAAATTCCTTAAATATAGGTCAACCGATGATTCCTCTTTATCCACCTGTTGTTGGAGTAACTTTTGCTTTAGCTGCTCCCGCCCACGGCTAAGGCGGGTATCTATAGCCTGGCGGGTTAAGTTCAATTCATACGCCACTTCTGCTGGGGTAAGCTCCTCTAAATAATGAAGTCTTAATACGTCACTTACACCTGATGGAAGTTGGGATATCACTTCACTAAGTTCATCTTTGCTAAAAAAGCTGTAAACATCTCGCTCGTTGGATTGAAAGTCCATTACTTCCATTTCTGTTTCAAAAAATTCAGCAACAAGAATATCCCTTTTCGGTTTTCGAAAATGGCCTTTGGTCAAATTCACGGCAATTTGTTTAAGCCAACTAGGAAACTTTACCGGGTTTTGAATGGTGGGCAAGGACATAAACGCCTTAATAAACGTTTCCTGGGTGATATCCTTTGCTAGCTCCATATCACCGCATAAATTAAAAACCAAGCCTAATAGGGAAGTTCCGTACCGAAGAACGATTCCATTAAAGCTATCTTTATCGCCATTCATAGTATTTAAAATCAAGGATAATTCCTTTTCGTTCATCATGACTCATCCCTTTTTAGCAGTTGAAATTTCCACCGTTCCTTCGAGTCCATTCAAGGCTAGCGTATCTCCCGTTTTTATCATACTCATAATCCCTGTAGCCCCAACAACAGTTGGCAGTCCATATTCACGGGCAACAATTGCCGCATGAGAGAGGATACCACCTGCATGGCTTTCAAGAACGATCCCGCTAACAAAAGAAAAGAATGGTGTCCAATCCGGTCCCGTTTCCTTCGCAACCAATATTTCGCCTTTTTGTAGGGCATACGCCTCTTCCAAACGATGAACCACCCTTGCTTTTGCTACCGTATTTCCAGGGGAAACACCGATTCCCTTTAGCGATTGGCTAGTTAAAGGTTCTTCATTCTCTTCAACCGGCCTGCCGACCCAAGGCTCTGGCCTAATGGATAATTGTTGCTGATGTTCTTCACGCCGCCTTGGTATATCATCTCTTATCCCTTTCTGGGAAATACCAAAACCAAATTCCACCAGTTCATTTAAAGTGATATATTGAATTTCACTTTTTTCTGTCAAAATTCCTGCATCCATTAGTCTTTTTGAGAATTCAACGCAAATTCTCCTAATTGCTGCTGTGGAGTGCAGTTCAATCCAAAAAGAATGCTCCTCCTTCACTCGGCTTGCCCTTAGCGCCAAATCGTGCAACTCGATAAAATCGGATTGTTCTTTCCCTGTTAGCAGAGACAGAATATCTTGCCTCAGCTGCTCCCTTTCAGCAACAAGCGAATCTAAGCGTGCCATTGGATCTTCAGTTTGTTGCTCTGCATAGTTAACAATAAGTTGTAAAACGGGTGTAGCATCTTCTATCCAAGTAGGGCCGTCAATATTACAGTACTGGTTGGGTCGATGTCCAAAATACATTAAAAATTGGTGAACTTCTTTTTCAAAATCAACAGGTAACTCATTCTTTAATTTGATGATTTCGGCAATTGGTGGTGTCACCTTCCGACTTAGTTTCCATAAGTGGTAATCACACTCGGTACTTGGATTTATTTGTCCTTGCAGTAGCTTAATAAATTCACCGTCAGCTCTTTCTTCAAACCTCATCTCATACCATCTCTTCAACTTATGCACGGCCATATAATGAAGGGAATGATGAATTTCCCAATGTCTTGCGTATAGCTTTAACGCATCTTCTAAACAGAACGCTAGCTCATCATTACTTAATACCTCGAGATTCATCTGTTGCAAATTTTCTAAATTCCGTTTGATTTCAGGCAGCCATTCCTTTTCCCAAGCAAAAGGAGAATAAAGAGCGTTTTGTTTTCCAAGTTCAGATAAAGCACTTCCCTGTTGGAAATGAACGTAAAAATAGCCATTAACAAAAAGCACTCTTATGTTGCTAGGCTTTTCTTTACTGAGAAACTCCTTTTGAGCTTTTGAGAATCCTTGAAAAATATAACGGTACAACGATTGAGTCAACGGACCAACTGGAACAGGGCACTGGTGATCATCCAAATACCATGTCAGTTGAGCATCAGTTGGTCTCTCAAATAATACATTCATCAAAACAACTCTCCTCCACTTTTTAATACTTCAATAGTAAGACGCGAAAAGGAGAGAATTTCTTACATTTGTATTCAAAAATGTTATAAAAACATCCATTGAACAAGAAAAAAACCATCAAGAATGACGGTTTTGGCATGATCAATCACTAATATTCTCAATAAGCTCCCGTTTCTCTTTTTGAAGAGCCTCTAGTTTTTTCATGTCCTCGGTGTAGCGTGTATTTAGATTGAGCAGTATTTTATTGATTTTCCCATATTGATTTTCGGTTTGGGTAATGGCTCGATTAATTTTGTTTTGAACCATAAAATCAACGATAAATCCATCAAAAAAGAAGTCGGCAAACTTAAGCATTTCGGAAATTTCAATTTCGATATATGCATGCTCATTCAAATCTAATAATTCCTTTTGGAATTGGCGCATTCTTGTTTGAGCTCGATGTAGACTGCCTTCCGCCTCATGAATATGCTGGTGTTTCTTTATTCCTGAAATGGTCCCACCACCAAACATATCAAAAGTTCCCCAGCTCCCGGCACTCTCAAGTGATTTTAATGCCTCTCGAAGGGCAGCCTTAACAAGGTTTCCCGCATCAATTGCTTCCTTTAATTCAGTCAGGTTAGCTTGAAGGCTTCCTTCCTGCTCCATCAATTCAAATACCTTTGCCGCCACAGGCAAGCTGCTTTCTTTGATCATTCTTTCCTTTTGTAAAAGAAGTTGTTGGTACTCCATATTGGCATTTTCTATTTTATCTAACTTATCGCGTAATTCTTGGATGGATTCTCCTATTTCCCGTTTCGTTTTCTCTGCTTCGGATAGCTTATGCTGTGCGACAAGTAGCTCTTGTTTTTCTTTTGATAGCTTCTCTTCCTTTGTTCCTGCTAAAGTTGCAAACAAGTTAGTTAAACTAATGGTTTCTAATTTTTTTACATCCATTTGTTCTCTATCAAACTGACTACGCAACCCATCAATCGTTTGCTCCATCGTCCTTAACTCAAACTCATAATCAGCCAGCTGGATTTGATATTTTACAGTCTTGCGCAATTCACTTTTTATCGCCACAAGCTTTGCATTCATTTCGGAAAACATCAGCATTCCCCCTCGTTTGACTCTCAAAAGGTATATACGAAAAAAGTTTAGAGATGTTTCAAAAATTAAAAAACCTTTAATCCACATGATGGATTAAAGGTTTTTATATTAAGAATATTAGCTATGAACTAATTCTTTTTCGCTTTCTTGCTTTTGTAAGGTCACCAAACCAAGTGTTTCCGAAGTGGTGGCATTAATTTCTTCAAAAAGCGTTGGATTTTCCGATAACGAAATTTTGTAAGAAGGAATCATCTTTTTAATTTTCCATTCCCACTCTTCCATATGTTGCGGGAAGCATTTTCGTAAAACTTCAAGCATAACATTAACGGCAGTCGAAGCACCTGGTGAAGCACCTAGCAATGCAGCTACTGAACCATCCGCAGCACTAACCACCTCTGTACCAAATTGAAGTGTTCCCTTACCAGCTTCGGTATCCTTAATAACCTGGACACGTTGGCCAGCTACGACCATTTCCCAATCTTCGCTCTTCGCGTCTGGAATAAACTCGCGTAATTCTTCAATACGCTTTTCATGTGATAATAAAACTTGTTCGATCAAATACTTTGTCAACGGCAACTCTTTTACACCTGCTGCCAACATCGTGATCACATTATTTGGTTTTACAGAATTAATCAAATCGAGATTGGAACCTGTTTTTAAGAATTTAGGTGTAAATCCGGCAAACGGTCCAAACAGTAAGGATTTTTGGTTATCAATAAATCTCGTATCCAGATGCGGAACGGACATTGGCGGAGCACCAACTTTCGCTTTTCCGTATACTTTTGCATGATGTTTCTCGACAACCTCTTGATTTTTACATACTAAAAATAGTCCGCTTACCGGGAATCCGCCAATATGCTTGGATTCAGGAATACCTGTCTTTTGAAGTAAATGCAGACTTCCACCACCACCGCCGATAAAGACAAATTTTGCTGTGTGGCGTTCAATATTACCTGTTTCCATATTCCAGATTTTTAATTCCCACAAGCCATCTTCAGTCCGTTTAATATCCTCAACTTGATGTTTGTAGTTGACTTCCACATTTTGTTTTTGTAGGTGATCGAATAACATGCGTGTTAAAGCCCCAAAGTTAACATCTGTTCCAGAATCAATTTTGGTTGCCGCAATCGGTTCATTGGATGTACGGCCCTGCATCATTAGTGGAATCCATTCCTTTAATTTTTCAGGGTCATCAGAAAATTCCATCCCTTGGAATAGAGGATGCTTCGAAAGAGCTTCAAAACGTTTTTTCAAAAACGTTACATTTTCATCCCCTTCTACAAAACTCATATGCGGGATTGGCATGATAAAGTCATGCGGATTACTAATTAGCTTGTTTTCTACAAGGTAAGACCAGAACTGCTTTGAAAGCTGAAACTGCTCATTTATTTTAATCGCTTTACTAATATCGACCGATCCATCCGCTTTTTCGGGCGTATAGTTAAGCTCACATAGAGCAGCATGTCCCGTACCCGCATTATTCCATTCGTTTGAGCTTTCCTCTCCAGCGTTCTCGAGTTTCTCAAACACTTTGATTTCCCATTCCGGTGCTAACTCTTTCAGTAAAGACCCCAAAGTTGCACTCATGACTCCAGCACCAATTAAGATAATATCTGTTTTTTGCTGTATGTTGCTCATGATATCCTTCCTTGTCCCCATATTTTTCAAAAAGAATAGGCGCTCCTGCTAATATGTTACAAAAGCAAAATTCGCCTTTTAGGAAAACACCTTTTCCGTCACATTTTTTCCATACCAATCTATTATAATGATTTATTGATTAAAATATCTAGTACTATATCACAATTATAAACTATTTAAATCAGGTAAAAAAGTGATAAGACTTTCCACAAAAGCCTAATGTACCCTTATTTCAAGATATGAGTGACTTTAAGAAACTTACTGGTCAGACTCCAACAACATGAAATATATATGTTTTCGCACGATGATTCATTCCGGATTTGCAGCAAAAATTATTTTTGTTATTTCCGAATGTTAACAGAATATCCATATTTATTATACGGAATTTTCTTAATCTTTTATAAACTATTCTTAGAACCTAAGAAAGGAAGTGGCTTATGATACTTAAAGAACGATCTGAGTCGGAAGAATTATTGATCCTGCGATCTTTAAACACACGAATGGAATTAACTGACAAGGAAAAACAACACTATGTTAACCTTGAAAGAGGCTATGAAGGGGAAGTGAAATTTGACCTGATGGCAAAAGGTCTTCAAGATAAAAGACATGTCATAAACGACCTGCTAGTTGAAGTAAACGGCTCCTTTTCCCAAATTGATTCCTCCATTATTTCACAGAGCGTTATTTATGTTTTGGATATTAAAAATTATCAAGGCGATTTTTACCTGGAATCCGACAAGTTTTATTCTTTGACAAATGGTCGTGAGTATAAGAATCCAATCATTCAGCTAAATAGGTGCGCAACTCTATTCCGCCAGTTGCTCCAAAACCTCAAACTAAATTACGTTGTTGAAGCCTACATTATCTTTATTAACCCTGAATTCACCTTGTATCAAGCACCTATGAATCAACCCATTATTTTACCCACTCAAGTCAATCGTTTCTTAAATGATTTACATAAAACACCGTCTGCATTGAATGACGGACACATGAAACTAGCCCAACAATTAATTTCACTACATCAACCCAAAAATCCATTTACCATTTTACCTTCATATCATTATAACCAACTACAACCAGGAAATTATTGTAAAGGTTGTAAATCATTCTTTGTCTATTTAGAAAACAATATCTTTGTATGTGGAAAGTGTGGGGAAAAGGAATCAATTGAACAAACGATTTTGAGGAATGCTAGGGAGTTTCAGCTACTCTTTCCCAATCAAAAACTGACCACCCAATCCGTCTATGATTGGTGCAGAGTGGATTTAAATAGAAAAACAATTTGCAGGGTTTTGAAGAAGCATTATACAGCAATTGGGAATACATTCGGTACTTATTATGAATAAATAAAGTGAATGCATTTCAGCAACCATACTCGGACTCAGTTTTGTTTTTTGGACCCTTTCCTGTCCGAACTCAACACCGGTTCGGACTCGATTTCCCTTTTGGCACC